>JBBQIO010000018.1:0-14032 GCA_038325015.1 Polyangia bacterium | reverse complement strand
CCCCCGTGTGGGGCGAGATTACTCTTCTCTGCCGACCCCCCACAAAAAGTGCTTTGAGGCGCCCATGAACGAGACGTCGCCTCAGGCTCCCCCCGCCGCTGGTCCCAAGTCGCTGTGCATCGACATCGGCGGTACCGGCCTCAAGACCATGGTTCTGTCCGCCGACGGCCATCCTTTGAGCGAGCGGTTGCGCGTCGAGACGCCGCACCCGGCCACGCCGGACTCCATCTTGAGCGCGCTCAAGACGATGATCGCGAAGCAGGGCTCGTTCGAAAGGGTCAGCGTCGGCTTTCCCGGCGTGGTCATCGACAGCGTGGTGTACACCGCGCCGAATCTCGATCCAGCATGGCGCAATTTCGCGCTCGGGGCGGTGCTCGAGAGCGCGACCGGCCGGCCGGTGCGCGTGCTCAACGACGCCGGCGTGCAGGGCTTCGGTGTGGTCGCCGGCCATGGCACCGAGATGGTGCTCACGCTCGGCACCGGCATGGGCTGTGCGCTGTTCGTCGACGGGCGCTACGTGCCGAACCTTGAGCTGGCGCACCATCCGTTTCGCAAAGGCAAGACCTACGAGGAGTACATCGGCCTGCCGGCGCTGGCCAAGGTCGGCAAGGCACGCTGGAACCGCCGCGTCGCGCGCGTGATCGACGTTGTGCTGCCGATCTTCAATCCACACCGCCTCTATCTCGGCGGCGGCAACGCGCACCACTTGAAGATCGAGCTGCCCAAGCGCGTGACCATCGTCGACAACACGGCCGGCCTGCTCGGCGGCATTGCGCTCTGGAGGGACGGCAAATGAGGCTCTACGGTTTTTGGCGCAGCTCGGCGACGTGGCGCGTGCGCATCGCGCTCCAGCTCAAAGCGTTGCCCTACGAGTACCTGCCAATCCATCTGACCAAAGAGGGCGGCGAGCAGCATCAGGAGGCACACCGGCGCCGCAATCCGATGGAGCAGGTGCCGGCGCTCGAGCTCGACGACGGGGTGCTCCTGACGCAGTCGCTGGCGATCATCGATTATCTCGAGCATCTTGCACCGACTCCGGCGCTGTACCCGGCGGACCCTCTGGCGCGTGCGCATGTGTTGGCGCTCGCCGAGGTGATCAATTCGGGTATTCAGCCGATGCAGAATCTGGCCGTCACCCAGCGCGTGACCGAGCTGGGCGGCGATGCCGAGGCGTGGGCGCACGGCTTCATCGGTCGTGGCCTCTTGGCGCTCGAGATGCTGGCCAAGCCATTGGCTGGTCGGTTTTTGGCCGGCGATACGGTGACGCTGGCGGACGTCTGCCTGGCGCCGCAGATGGCCACTGCGCGGCGCTTCAAGGTCGATCTGAGCGCGATGCCGACCTTGACGCGAGTGGACGCGCTCTATGCCGAGCTGCCCGCGTTCATCGCCGCGCACGCCGACCAGCAGAGCGACGCGGTTAGGCCAACCGGTCAGTCAACGCCTAACTGATCGATTTCGACCCGCAATTTCGTGCCTGCGCAGGCCCTGCAATTCACAGGGAGCCGGGGAGCCCGGATCGAATCTGCCTCGTCGAGAAGGAAGATCAAAACTCCCCGGCTCCCCGAGAAAAAACAACTTCGACGGCAAGGGCCGCTGGCTCGACGACGTCTTCGTCGAGCGGCTATGGCGCTCGCTCAAATATGAGGAGGTGTATCTGCACGCGTACGATGACGTGCCCCAAGCGCGTCGCGGTATCGGCGACTACTTCGCCTTCTTCAACGACGAGCGCCCGCACCAGGCGCTTGGCTACTGCGCGCTGTCAGCCGTCTATTTCGAGTCGCTGGCAGCCATGCACCGGAAGGCTGCTTGACGAATACAGTGATGCACTGCGATTCACAGTTTGTTGTCTCCCCATACTCCGCGGCGGAAGAAGACGGCCACGAGGAATGGATTGCGTCCACAGAATCAGATACGGATGACCCCAAACCAGAGCGGAGCCCTCGCTTACAAACCCCATTCCGTGGTCCAGACGATGGGGTCCACCTCTGCGATCTACGGCGATTGCGATGCTCGAAGAGGAATTGCCCGGCACGCGGCGAATCACCGTCGCTGGTGATAAAGGATACGACACCAAACACTTTGTCGCGGAATGCCGCGAGCTGAGCGTGACGCCGCACGTCGCCCAGAACATTCATGAACACCGCAGATCGGCGATCGACCGACGAACCGTGAGTCACCTGGGATATCGGATCAGCCAACGATTGCGAAAGCGAGTTGAAGAGATCTTCGGATGGATGAAGACGGTCGGTAATTTTCGGCGAACTCGTTATCGCGGCGAAGCGAAGACTCGGCTCGCCTCTTACTTCATCGGCGCCGCGTACAATTTGCTACGGATCGCGCGTTTGACCCTCACCACTGCATGACCGCAGGCTCAGCGGCCGTCTATGCGGCCCCGAGCGGCGGGCAACGAAGCCGCAAAACGTCGTCGCGCCCGCGGAAACGGGGACCGAAGAGAAGAGTCGGCACGCAGAGCGCCGACTCGCGTTGCGGCCCGGCCGATGGTCCAGCAACTCGTCATTGTCACGCCTCGTCATTTTCGGAGATCCATCGCGACCGCCCGCTCCAACTGGAACACAGCCGTCCAATAGCTGGCGACATCGCCGAGGTACTCGCCATTGGTGGCGATGAACGTACGGGAAGCATCGATGTATTCGACCAGCGATTCTGCCGGGTTCCGCGACGCGCTTGCCCAATCTGCAAGACGCCTTACACTCGCGCTATGGAGTTACGCCTTCCGGCGAGCTTGGTCGCTCTGGTCGTTCTCGTGTCAGGGACCGTGCCTGTCGTTGGTGGCTATCATTGCATTTCTATGGGGACGCGAATGCAGGCCCCATCGGCGTGCTGCAATCACGAGCCTACAGAATCAACCATTAAGGCTCCGTGTTGCGAGTGGTACGCGCCTCAGCAGATCGATCGCCGCACAACTCCAGTTTCCCACAAGCCGGTCGTTCAGGTTCCGATTGCGGTCGCCTGGAACGTCCTCCCAACCATCGCGCCGACCCAGGCCTGCTTCGACCTGCAGACTCCAAGGCGTGCACGTGGCCGGCCACCCGACGAACAGCTCCTGATTTTCGGCACAGTTCTCCGCGTCTAGCTCTCCTCCGCACCGACCGGTCGTCTTTTCACGTCCTGTTCGTACGGAGGAGTCATGCCTATTCATTCTCGACCGCGCGCCGCTGTGGCGGCGCTCGGTCTGATTTGTATTGGTCGTTCGGCATTCGCCGCCGACGACCTGCAGTCACCACTCAGCCTTGCTGACGTCCTTGCGGCAGTGGAGCGGAACAACCCGGAGATAGCCGAGCGGCGACGGATGTACGACGCAGCCGCTCGGCGACCCGCCGCCACTGTGTGGCCGGACGACCCAATGGCCATGATCGAATGGTGGCAGCAGCCGGTCAATTTCTCGATGGTGCCGGTCATGCTCACCATTCGGCAGCCGATCCCGATCCTCGCAAAGTTGCACGCGCGGCGAGACCTGTCGGAACGAGAAGCGCGCAGCGCGCGCGATGACGTCGACGAGGTGGCGCGTCGGCTCGAAGCGGATGCCAAACGGGCGTACTTCGAGTTGATACTCGCCGATCGAAACGCGCGCCAGAACGACGCGGTGCGCAGCCTCGTCGAGAATCTGGTTCACGTCGTCGACAGCAGATACCGAGTCGGATTGGCAGTTCAGGCTGATCTCCTCAAGGCTCAAGGCGAGCTGCTCACGCTCGAAAACGAACGGCTCGACTTCGATCGCGATCGCGAAATCGCGACAACGATGCTCAATCGACTATTGAACCGCGACGTCGACACGCGCTTCGGTCCCACCGGAACCGAGCCCGATTTGGTCTCGCTCCCGCCTGCGGGCGATTTGGTTGAGCGCGCACTAGTCGCTCGGCCGGAATTGCGCCGAGCGCGGGATGCAGTCGCGGAGGCGCAGGCTCGGCTCGTCATTCAACAGAAGGAGAACCTTCCGGAGCTGGCAGCGTCGGCGAGCTATATGGTCAACATCCACGGGATTGACACGTTCACGGTTGGCTTTCAGACCAGCCTGCCGATCTTCTCTACGCTCCGAAAACGTTCGCTCGCATCGGCCGCCGAGTTGGAAGTGCAAGCGACAAACAAGGCACTCGAAGTGGCGCAGCGGGCCACTGCAGCCGACGTGCGCACCGTGCTCCTTGAGGTCGACTCGGCCGCGAGACATGTCCGGCTGCATGCCGACAAAATGGTTCCGCTTGCTGAGGTGACGCTTCAGTCCGCGCTGGCCTCGTACGAAGCCGGCCGCGTCGATTTCCCTGCAGTCCTGGAAGCCGCCCGCGCAGTGCGAGAGCACCACACGAACCATATCAAGTACCTCGTCGAGTATGAGCAGCGCCTCGCCGACTTGGAGCAGCTCGCCGGTGACGTTCGCGGAGGTGGACGATGAAATCGTGGCTGTTCATTGCGGTCCCAATTGTAGCGGTGGCGTCTGGTTGCTCCTCGGGTAAGTCGACCGTAAACGCTCACGCGCACAAACCATCGTTCTACCGGAACGCGATCAACCCGCAGGACACGTCGCCCGTTCCGAAGAAGGACTCGATGGGCATGGACTATGTGCCGGTCTACGCCGAGGAGGCCGCAGGGCCTAACGAGCGCAAGCCGCTCTTTTACCGAAACCCAATGAACCTGCAAGACACGTCGCCGGTCCCGAAGAAGGATCCGATGGGCATGGACTACATCGCTGTCTTCCCGGAGCGACCGAGCGGTGCGCCGAAGCCACCGGGTATGAGCACGGTGGAGATCGATTCGACGCAGCAACACCTGATCGGATTGAAAACTGCGAAGGCCAAGCGGACCAGCTTTGACACCACGATCCGCACGACTGGGCGCGTAGCGTTCGATGAACGGCGCGTCGTGAAGGTCCAGCCACGGTTCGAAGGGTTCATCGAAAAGCTTTACGCGAACTTCAACGGCCAGCTCGTAAAGAAAGGTGACGCGCTCGCGACGATCTATAGCCCAGAGCTGCTGGCGACGGAGCAGGAGCTACTCCTTGCCAAAAGGGCGCAGACCGCTCTGAGCGCGTCTGGTCTCCCCGATGTTGCCGACTCGGCCCGTGCGAGGCTGCGCCTGTTCGGCATCTCCGATGACGAAATCGCGCGTCTGGAGAAGAGCGACAAGCCACTGCGCGCGTTGCCCCTGGCGTCGCCGATTTCGGGCTTCGTCTCGGCCAAGAATGTCGTACAGGGCGCACACGTTGGCCCAAGCGACGCGCTATTCGATATTTCTGACCTGTCGGTTGTTTGGGTCCTCGCCGATGTCTACGAGTACGAGCTACCGCGGCTCCGTCTTGGGCAGACCGCCACGCTGTCGTTGTCGTATTGGCCGGATAAGAGCTGGCGCGGTCGCGTCAGCTACGTGTACCCAACCGTGGACGAGAAGACGCGGACGGTCAAAGTGCGCATCGAAGTAAACAATCCGCGCATCGAGCTCAAGCCGGAGATGTTCGCCGATGTGATCATCGCGGCCAATCCGCGCGAAGCGCTGGTGGTGCCTGAGGATGCTGTCATCGACTCAGGGACGCGCAAGCTGGTATTCGTCGCGCTCGGCGAAGGCAAGCTAACGCCGAGGGAAGTGCGAACCGGCGATGCGTCGGCAGGCCTCGTAGAGATTCGCTCCGGCCTCAAAGAAGGGGACGAAGTGGCCATGGGCGCCAACTTCCTCCTCGATTCGGAGTCGCGACTCAAGTCAGCGGTCGACGCGATGGAACCTGCCGCCGGGTCTGCGCCGAAAGACGGCGGCGCCGGCAGCCCCGCCAGTGGGGGCCGGCCATGATTAAGCGGATTATTGAAGCCTCCGCGCGGAACAAGTTCCTGGTGCTGGCTCTCTTCGCCATTATCGTGGCGATAGCGTTCGAAGCGATGCGATCGATTCCGCTCGACGCGGTTCCCGATCTTTCGGATACGCAGGTGATCGTCTATTCGCGATGGGACCGCAGCCCAGACATCATTGAAGACCAAGTCACCTACCCAATCATCACGTCGTTGCTCGGTGCGCCGCGTGTAAAGACGATTCGCGGCTTCTCCGATTTCGGCTTCTCCTATGTGTACGTCATCTTCGAGGATGGCACCGACTTGTATTGGGCGCGATCGCGCGTGCTCGAATACCTCTCGAAAATTCAAGCCCGCCTGCCGCAGGGCGTGCAGACCGAGCTTGGCCCCGATGCGACCGGCGTGGGCTGGGTCTATCAGTACGCTCTAGTCGACGAGAGCGGACGCAACAGTCTCGTCGACCTACGCTCCTATCAGGACTGGTTTCTGCGCTACCAGCTGCAGGCCGTGCAAGGCGTCGCGGAGGTCGCGTCGATCGGTGGATTCCAAAAGCAATATCAAGTCACCGTCGATCCCAACAAACTCACTGCCTACGGGCTTGGGTTTACCGATATCGCCGATGCGATCCGACGATCCAATAGTGAAGTCGGCGGCCGTCTCATCGAGCTGTCCGGCCGCGAGTACATGGTGCGAGGCCGCGGCTACATCAAGCAGCTGTCCGATATTGCGGACATCGTCTTGAAGACGAACGACACAGGCACGCCACTTCGGGTGCGGGATGTCGGTCAGGTCGCCATGGGTCCAGAGATCCGGCGTGGTGTCGCCGACCTGGATGGCAAGGGAGACACCGTCGGCGGCGTGATCGTGATGCGCTCGGGTGAGAACGCGCTCGCTGTGATTGATCGCGTCAAGAAACGGCTCGAAGAGATCAAGCCTTCGCTACCACCAGGGGCGCGCATCGTCGCGACGTATGATCGGTCGAGCTTGATAGAGCGCTCGATCGAGACGCTCAAAGGCAAGCTCATCGAGGAGATGATCATCGTTTCGATCATCATCCTTCTATTCCTCTGGCACTTTCCATCGGCGATCATCCCCATCGTCACGATTCCGGTAGCGGTGATTATCGCGTTTATCCCGATGCACTTACTCGGGCTGAATGCGAACATCATGTCGCTCGGCGGAATCGCGATCTCCATCGGAGTGCTTGTCGACGGCGCGATCGTGGAAGTGGAGAACGCCTACAAGAAGCTGCAACTATGGGAAGCGGGCGGCCGCAAAGGTGACTTCCACGAGGTGCGCCTCGAAGCATTGAAGGAGGTCGGTCCCTCCGTCTTCTTCTCGCTGCTGGTGATCGCGATCGCCTTTCTTCCGGTGTTTACCTTGGTCGATCAGGAAGGCCGGCTCTTCAAGCCGCTGGCTTTCACCAAGACTCTGACGATGGCTGTAGCCGCACTCCTGGCGATTACGCTCGATCCCGCCATGCGGATGCTGTTTACGCGGATGGATCATTTTACATTCCGACCGCGCTGGCTGGCGTGGATCACCAACCGCATCGTCGTGGGCAAATACTATCCAGAGGAAAAGCATCCGATCAGCCGCGTCATCTTCCGCATCTACGACCCAGTCTGTCGCTTCGTGCTGCGCCATCCGAAGTCGACCATTGCGGCTGCCGTGCTCATAGTAGCTACGACCATACCGGCGTACCTGCGGCTCGGCTCGGAGTTCATGCCGCCGCTCAACGAGGGCTCGCTCCTCTATATGCCGACAACGCTGCCCGGCATATCGGTCACGGAGGCGGCGCGCCTTCTTCAAACGCAGGACAAGATCCTCCGGTCCTTCCCCGAGGTCGAGACGGTGTCCGGTAAAGCCGGGCGGGCGGAGACGTCCACCGACCCAGCACCGTTCTCGATGATGGAAACAACGATTACGTTGAAACCAGATTTGGAGTGGCGTGAGTCGCCGCGCTGGTACTCATCGTGGGCGCCAGAGTGGATGAAGCGATCGCTGCGGTCGATCTGGCGCGATCGGATTTCGCGTGAGGAGCTGGTGGCCGAGCTGGATCGCGCGCTGCGAATCCCGGGAACGACCAACGCCTGGACGATGCCCATCAAGAACCGCACCGACATGCTCTCGACGGGTATCCGTACGCCCGTCGGAATCAAGATCTTCGGCTCCGACGTAAAGGAGATCGAGCGCATCGGTGCCGAGCTCGAAGGCGTTTTGAAGACGGTGCCTGGAACCCGCTCAGTGTTCGCCGAGCGCACCGCGGGCGGTTACTTCCTCGACTTCGATCTCAAGCGTGAAGCGCTTGCTCGCTATGGCCTAACCATCGACGACGCCAATGCCGTCGTCATGTCCGCGAGTGGTGGCGATGTGGTCACGACCACGGTCGAAGGACGCCAGCGGTTCGGCGTTCAGCTGCGCTATCCGCGCGAGCTACGCGACACGCCGGCGCGGCTCGAACGCGTGCTCGTAAAGCTGCCGTCGGGCGGCCAGATTCCGCTTGCCGAGGTTGCCGACCTGCGCCTGACGACCGGGCCGTCGATGATCCGCGACGAGAACGCGCTCTTGGCCGGCTACGTCTATGTCGACTTCGACACATCGGCGCGCGACGTGGGCGGCTACGTCACCGACGCGAAACGCGCCGTTGCAGAGCACCTCACGCCGACGCCGGGGTACACGCTCAGCTGGAGCGGGCAGTTCGAAAACATGACCCGCGTTCGGCAGCGCATGAAGCTGGTCGTGCCCGTGACGCTCGTCCTGATCTTCCTCTTGCTCTACGCCAACACCAAGTCGTCGTTCAAGGCCATGATCGTGATGTTGGCGGTGCCGTTCTCCCTGGTCGGCGCGGTCTGGCTTTTGTACCTGCTTGCATACAACGTGTCGATCGCTGTCTGGGTCGGGATGATCGCGCTCGCCGGTCTCGACGCGGAGACCGGCGTGTTCATGCTGCTGTTCCTCGACCTCGCATACGACGAGGCGAAACGCGAGGGGCGTCTTCGTGATCAGCGCGATCTCGACGAGGCGATTATCCACGGCGCAGTGAGACGTGCGCGTCCCAAGGCGATGACGGTGTTCGCCGCGTTCGCCGGCCTGATGCCGATCCTTTGGTCCGCGGGTGCCGGCGCGGATCTGATGAAGCGCATCGCCGCGCCCATGGTGGGCGGGCTCATCACCTCGTTTGCCCTCGAACTTCTAGTCTACCCGGCCATCTACAAGCTGTGGAAGGGGCGACACATGCCTCTCTCCGCAGAGGAGCAGTCGTCATGAACACCGAACAGCCGCACGAGAATCATAGCGAGACACCTCAGGCGACATCGGTGAAGGATCCGGTGTGCGGCATGAATGTCGATCCCGCCCATCCCCGAGGCGGAACGCACGCGCATTTCGGCGAGACGTTCTATTTCTGCAATCCAAAGTGCCGCGCGAAGTTCGCCGCCGAGCCCGACAAATACTTCCGCAACAAGGCGCCAGCATCCACGGCATCAACGCCCCCGGGGACAGCCTACGTGTGTCCGATGGATCCCGAGGTCCGTAAGGAGCGTCCCGGTCCGTGCCCGAAGTGCGGGATGGCGTTAGAGCCGGAAACACACGCGCTCGCTGAAAAGACCGAGTGGGTTTGCCCAATGCACGCGCAAATCGTTCGTGACGCACCCGGCAGCTGCCCGATTTGCGGCATGGCGTTGGAGCCGCGCACGGTGGTCGGCGAAGAGCTGCCCAATCCCGAATATGTCGACATGCGGCGTCGCTTCGTGGTGAGCGCCATCCTCGGCGGGCTGACGCTGGTGCTCTCGATGTCTGATTTGATCCCTGGACAGCCCCTGCAAAACGCGCTCGGAATGCGGCTGTCGGTGTGGCTTCAATTCGCGCTCGCAACCCCAGTCGTGCTGTGGGGCGCCTTGCCGTTCTTTCAACGTGGCTGGGCGTCGCTGGTAAACCGTCACCTCAACATGTTTACGTTGGTCGCGCTCGGGACCGGTGTCGCTTACGGTTTTAGTGTGGTCGTGCTGCTGTTTCCGCACGCGTTGCCCGGGCACGAAAGCACCGGAATGCCGCCGATTTATTTCGAAGCGGCAGCGGTCATCACAGCGCTCGTTCTTCTCGGGCAGGTGCTTGAGCTGCGCGCTCGCAGCCAGACCTCGGGTGCGATTCGTGCGCTGCTCGGACTGCAGCCGAAGTTGGCGCGCCGCCTCGGCGACGACGGTTCCGAGGAAGACGTGCCGCTCGACCGCGTCATCGTGGGTGACCGATTGCGCGTCCGACCGGGCGAGAAGGTTCCGGTCGATGGTGTGGTCATCGAAGGGCAGAGCGCAGTCGACGAATCGATGCTCACCGGCGAGCCGATTCCCGTCGAGAAAAGCAAGGGCAGTCGGGTGAGCGGCGCGACCGTGAACGGCACGGGAGCGGTCGTGATACGCGCCGAGCGGGTCGGCCACGACACCATGCTGGCGCAGATCGTGAAGATGGTGAGCGAAGCGCAGCGGAGCCGTGCTCCGATTCAGAGCCTCGCGGACAAAGTGGCGTCGTACTTCGTACCTGCCGTAGTCGCCATTGCGGTCGTCACCGCCATCGTTTGGGGGCTTGTCGGCCCCGAGCCGCGCCTTGCCCACGCGCTGGTGAGCGCCGTTTCCGTACTGATCATCGCTTGCCCCTGCGCGCTGGGGCTGGCAACGCCGATGTCGATCATGGTGGGCACAGGTCGCGGCGCACGCGCAGGTGTGCTCTTGAAGAACGCCGAGGCCCTGCAGACGCTCGAGAAGGTCGATACGCTGGTCGTCGACAAGACCGGCACGCTCACCGAAGGCAAGCCCAAGCTCGTGGCGGTCGAAGTCGTCAAAGGAGACGCCAACGAGATCTTACAGCTGGCCGCCAGTGTCGAGGCGCTAAGCGAGCACCCGCTCGCGAGCGCCATTGCGGCCGGAGCGCGGGAGCGCGGTCTGACCCTGCTCCCTGTCGAAGGATTTCGCTCGGTCACCGGTAAAGGCGTCGAAGGCACTGTAAGCGGCCGCCGCGTGGTGGTGGGCAATCGGGCGCTGCTCGGAGACAGCACCGAGTCGGCACTTCTCGACACGACGGCGGGCAAGCTGCGAAAGACCGGCCACACGGCAATGCTTGTGGCCGTCGACGGTGTCCCCGTCGCTGCGCTCGCCGTCGCCGATCCGATCAAGGCTGGCACAGCGGAAGCGATTGCTGCGCTCCATGCGGAAGGCGTCCATGTCGTAATGCTGACGGGCGACAACACGACGACCGCCGAAGCCGTTGCAGCAGAGCTGGGCATCACCGATTTCCGCGCCGACGTGACTCCACGAGAAAAGGCGAAAGCGGTCCAGGAGCTACAAGCCGCCGGCCGCGTCGTCGCGATGGCTGGCGACGGGATCAACGACGCCCCTGCACTGGCGCTGGCGGAGGTCGGCATCGCAATGGGCACGGGGACCGACGTCGCAATCGAGAGCGCTGGGGTCACTCTGGTCAAGGGCGACCTTCGCGGAATCGTGCGCGCCCGTCGCCTCAGCGAGGCAACCATGAGCAACATTCGCCAAAATCTTTGGTTCGCATTCCTTTACAACGCGCTCGGTATCCCTATCGCTGCCGGCGTGCTGTATCCGTTGTTTGGCGTTTTGCTGAGTCCGATGATCGCCAGCGCGGCAATGAGCCTCAGCTCCGTGTCGGTCATTGCCAACGCGCTTCGTTTGCGTAACGCCAAGTTGTGAGGTGACGCAATCGGCTTCGCCGTCCGCGCGACGTTGTAGACAAGCTTCCCAACGATTCGTAAACGGCGGCCAGGACACGCCGTGTCACCAGGCGGCGCTGACGATTCCACCAATCACACCGGCCGATCACTGACCAGGTTGCGTCGCTACCGAGCGCATCATAAAGCGCGCAGTCGCGCTCCTCGAGAGGCGCGGCACGCCCTCGTCGACGTCGGATAATAAAATCGCAAAATCGCGCAATCGGGGCGAGCAGCGTCGCGGACGCGGTTCAGCGCACAATCGGCCGGAAACTGCTCATTGTCCGCGGAGTGACTTGGTGGTCGACGATGTCAGAATTCCCGGAGGACCAATGAGATCAGCACCTTCGCATCTGTGCCCATGCCCTGTTCCTCGACCGAGTGGAGTGAGGACGACATAAACATGGCACGAGGCGGCCGTCAGGCTCGACCGCAGCGGTCAACGCAATCGAGCACCGGGACAATATCTTCTTCTATAACCAGTTGCGGCGGCGGAACCAGGCGAACATGCCTGCGGCCGTCACCAGCATGACCGCCCACACCGCCGGATAGCCGTAGCGCCAATGCAGCTCCGGCATGTGGTCGAAGTTCATGCCGTAGATGCCGACGATGAAGGTCAGCGGCATGAGCAGCGTGGCCACGATGGTCAGCGTCTTCATGACCTGGTTCATGCGATTGGAGACCATCGACAGATAGGCGTCGAGCGCGCCCGAGAGCGCGTCGCGCTGGCCGTCGGCCAGATCGACGACGTGCATGAAGTGGTCGAGCACGTCGCGAAAAAAGGGCAGCACTTTTTCGTCGACTAGATCGAACTCGCCGCGCGCCAGTCGCTGCAGCACCTCACGCTGATGCAGCGCCGTCCGCCGCAGCTGCCGGATGGCGCGCTTGAGATCGAAGATGCGCTGCAGCACCTGCGGCGTCGGGTCGGCGATGATCGCGCCTTCGAGCTCTTCGACGTCGTCGTCGAAGCCGTCGACGATCGGTAGGTAGCTATCGACCAGATGGTCGATGAGCGCGTGGGCCACGAACACCGGGCCGCGCTCGAGCGCGCGCGGGTTGCGCGTCAGCTCCTCGATGACCTCGCCGACCGCCGGCAGCTCGCCCGAGTGATGCGTCAGGATCCATTGTGCGGTGAAGACCAGATCGAGCTCGATGACCTCCAGGTCGGCACCTTTACGGCGAAGGCCGTGCTCGACGATGTACAGATAGCGACCGTAGTCTTCGATCTTGGGGCTGGGTCGGTCCTTGAGGATGTCCTCGACGACCAGCGGATGGAGCTCCAGCGTTTTGGTCAAAAGTTCGACAATCGCAGCATCCTCGCCGGCGGCGTCGATCCAGATCTTGGCGCCCGACGACAGCAGCTCAGGCAGCTTGCTCACGTCGGAGCCGCTGGAAAAACCGTGCGCATCGAAGACGTATAGGTTTATGGTCACGCCGTCACTTTAGCCGTTGCCAGGACGATCCGCGCGAGCTCCGGGAGCACCTCGCCGAGCGGGGCGTCAATGCGCAGTGTGGCCACATCGTCGCCGCGCGTCGGGCCGCGATTGATAATCACGACCGGCAGCTTGCTGCTCGCAGCGCGGCGCGCGAAGCGCAGACCGGACCACACCGCCAGCGACGTTCCTAAGATGAGCAGACAGCGCGCCTCGTCGAATAGGCGCCAGGCCTCGCCGGTCACGGCGACCGGCACATTGTCGCCGAAAAACACGACGTCGGGCTTGAGGACGCCTTGACAAGTCATGCAGGCCGGGATGACGAATCCCTCGATCTCGCGTGCGTCGAGGTCGGCGTCTCCGTCGGGCGCCATCGTGATCTCGGCCGGGGCGCGCCCGGCATTGAGCGTGGCCATGCGCTCTTGCAGCGTGGCGCGCGCTTCGAAGTCGCCGCACGAAAGGCAGCGCACACGCGATAGCGATCCGTGCAGCTCGACGAGGCGGTGGCTGCCCGCCGCCTGGTGCAGCCCGTCGACGTTTTGCGTGATCACGCCGCGGAGGAGGCCGGCGCTCTCAAGCGTCGCGAGCGTCTGATGGCCCAGGTTCGGTCGCGCGTTCGCGAAGCGTGGCCAGCCGGCGAAGCTACGCGCCCAGTAGCGCTGCCGCACATAGGCGTGCGCGATGAACGAGCGATGCTCGACCGAGACGCGCGGCGAGCGGCCGAGCCCGCGGTAATCGGGGATGCCCGAGTCGGTGCTCAGTCCGGCGCCGACCAGCGCGACCGCCGGTGTGTTGGTCTCGATGAAACGGGCCAGCTCGGCGACGCTTTCGTGGCTCACCGGAAAAGAGCGCGGCGGCGGAGCGCAACGAGCGCGACCAACAGAAGCGCCCAAGTGCCGCTATCCGGCATGTGCCCGCCGGCCAGTGCACAGCCCGACGATTTGGCGTGACCAGGCGTGACGCCGCCATCCGGGGGCGCGGTGATCGTGCCGGTGGTGCAGTCGATTTCGTCGACCGGCTGACTGCGATCGAGAACCGCCAGAAGCCACGCCGCCGCGCCAAAACCGACCATCGGGATCGCG
>JBBQIO010000017.1:0-14083 GCA_038325015.1 Polyangia bacterium | reverse complement strand
ACGCGCCATGCACGAAGGGCAGGGTGCCAATCTCGGCGCCGGCCGCGGTCAAAGCCGAGGCCAATCGCTGCCACTGTGCCGTGGCACGCAGAGGATTGGTGCTGCCCACCGCCATGTGCGGATTGATCTGCCAAGCCACCTGGTAGTGGCAGTCGCCGCTGTCGCCGCCGTGGGGCTGGTCGCAGGAAAGCTCGCCGAGAAAGATCGTCTGACTCATGCGCGCCCAGCCAAGCACGTATCGGGCCGACGGTCCGGCGCAGTTCGATCCGACGGAGCTTGCGCCGTAATCGGTGCCGCTAAACGTGACATTTCGTCGCGCTGGGGCAAATGCTTACGCGACGGGTACGACACGGAATGGCCTGCGCGGCCCGGTTGGACGGTTGGCGGCGTGGCGCGACGACTGCATGACCCGGCCTCATGCGCGCACAAACATTGGCCCTGGTCGCGCCAGCTCCTGCGCCCGATGCCGCCTGCTCCATGCACGAATGGCAGGTTGAGCTGTCCCGCTACAACGAGGTCCGGTTGGCGCCGAGCCTGGTCGAGCCGCCGCACGACGACCAGAGCCAGGCGTGGGCTCGTCGCTTCGAGAAGCAACACGTCGCGGCCGAGCAGCGCGCAGTGCAAGCGCAGCTCGCCGCCGTGCCGTCGACGCCGGAGGCGTTCATTGAGTGGTTCAGCGCGCTGGAACAGGTCGGCCCGGGCCAAGGCGACCCGCTGTTCGACTACCTCGCCGAGGCGGCCACGGACGACGAAATGCGCTGGTTTCTCACGCAGGAGGCCGCGGGCGAGGCTGGCTTCGACGACCTGGTCGCGCTGACGCAGGTCAAGATGCCGACGCGGGTCAAGCTCGAGATGGCGCGCAACTACTGGGACGAAATGGGGCGTGGGCGCGAATTGGCAATGCACGGGCCGATGCTCGAACGGGTGGTCTCGGCGTTGAAGCTGCGTCCGAGCCGCGAAGACACCGTCTGGGAATCGTTGGCGCTGGCCAACCTCATGGTCGCGTTGGCGGCGCATCGCCACTATGCCTATCAATCGGTCGGCGCTCTGGGCGTCATCGAGCTCACCGCGCCGGGGCGGTCGGCGAAGGTCAACGAGGGCATGAAGCGCCTCGGCTACGCCGGGCATGTGCGGCAGTATTTTGCGCTGCACGCCACGCTCGACGTACAGCATTTTGCCGCGTGGCGTGACGAGGTGTTGCGTCCCCTCGTCGAGTCCAATAGCGCGCTCGCCCGTCCGCTGGCCGAAGGTGCGCTGATGCGTCTGGCGTGCGGCGCCCGCTGCTTTGCTCGCTACCGTCACGAATTCTCGATCTAAATGAGAATTCTCGGCGTCGGCGACGACAACGCGCTGGGCGACATGTATCTGCGCTTGGCCGCCGCCGGTCACGATGTGCGCGTATTCGTCGGCGATCCGACCTCGGCCGACGTGCTGCAAGGGCTCTTGACGTTTACCGCCGACTGGCGCGCCGAGCTGCCGTGGATTCGCGATGGCGAAGCCGACGGTATTGTCCTTTTCGAGTCGGTCGGCCATGGCGCCGTACAAGACCAGCTCCGCCGCGACGGATTCAACGTCATCGGCGGCAGCGCCGTCGGCGATGCGCTCGAAACGGATCGCGCGCACGGACAAGCGGTGCTTGGCCAGGCGGGGCTGGCCATCGCCGAGAGCCACGAACTCGACAGCTTCGCCGCCGGATTGGCGCTGGTGAAGGCCAAGCCGCGGCGCTACGTGCTCAAGTTTTGCGGCAGCGGCTTTGCCAGCACTCGCAACTATGTTGGGCAGCGCGACGACGGGGTCGACATGCTCGGCATGCTGAGCGTGCAGCGCGCGCAATGGAAGCTCGACGAGGCGCCGCGCTTCCTGTTGATGGAGCATGTTCGCGGCGTCGAAATGGGCGTCGGCGCCTTCTTCGACGGCACCTCGTTCATCGGTCCGCCCAATCTCGACTGGGAGCACAAACGATTCTTCCCCGGCGATATCGGCGAGCTCACCGGTGAGATGGGGACGCTGGTCACCTACCGCGGCGGCCAGCGATTTTTCGACGCCACGCTGGCCAAGGTCGCGCCACTTTTACGCGGATCCGGCCACGTCGGCTACGTGAACCTCAACACCATCGTGAACGACCAAGGAATTTGGCCGCTCGAATTCACCTGCCGTTTCGGCTATCCCGGGTTCGCCGTTCTGGACGCGCTGCACGTCGACCGCTGGGATCGAATCTTCAAGTGCCTGCTCGGCAGCAGCGACGGCCAAGGCAGCCCCGGCCCGACCCTTGCCACGTACGACGGCTACTCCGTGGGGGTGGTGCTGACCGTGCCGCCATTTCCCTATCCCGACGGATACGAGCGGCTCTCCAAGGGGGCGCCGATCGCCTTTGCGTCGAGCATGACGGCCGCCGAGCGCGACCACATCCATCTGGGCGAAGCGCAGCTCAAGGACGGTCAACTGGTGGCCAGCGGGTCGATCGGATATTTGCTGGTGGTCACCGGCCGCGGCGAGACGGCGCTGGAGGCGCAGCGCAATGCCTACGCGCTGGTCGACAAGGTGGCCATTCCCAATGTTCGCTATCGCAACGACATCGCCAGCTCGTTCATCGCGCGCGATCACGCCGAGCTGGTGCGCCTGGGGTGGCTGGCATGAGCGGCGAAGTCTTGGCGCGGTTTTTTGCGCAGAAAATCTCGCCGGAGGTCGCGCTGATGGAGCTTTTAATCGCGCACGAAGACGTCGGCAGCGTCCAGACGATCGCGACACGCGCCAATGCCGAGCCGATCGTGCGGCTCTTGGCCGAGCATCCCGAGCGCTGCGCGCGCATCGTCGCCATGCTGCGCGCCGGCGTCGACTCTTCCGAGCCGCTCCCGACCGCCGAAGCGGGCATTGCCTTTTGCCGGCGGCTGTTCGATTGGTCGGTGCAACAGTCCGAAGAGGCTTCGGTGGCGCTCTATTCGCTGGGCAGCCCGGAGATCTTGCGGCGTGCCACGGACGAAGTCGTCGCCGTGCTCGAACTGTGGCAGTTGCTGGGTCGCACGCGACGCGTGCTCGACCTCGGGTGCGGCATCGGCCGTTTCCTTTTGGCGCTGTCACCGCTCGTCGCCGAAGCGCACGGGATCGATGTGTCGGCCAAGATGATCGAGGTCGCCGAGCGGCGCTGCGCCGGCCTGACGAACGTGACGCTGGCGCACTGCAGCGGGCACGACTTGCAAGAATATCCCGACGCGCGCTTCGACCTGATCCTGGCCGTCGACAGCTTTCCTTACCTCGTTCAATCGGGGCTAGAGCTGGTGCGGCGCCATTTTGCCGAGGCTGCGCGGGTGCTGACCCCGGGCGGAGATTTCGTGATCCTGAATTTTTCCTACCGCGACCCAGCCGACGATTTGATCGATGTTGCTGCGCTGAGCCGTGCGAATGGCTTCGAGCTGGTGGTCGGAGGCGCGCGACCGTTCGCGCTGTGGAGTGGGCTGGCGTTTCATTTGCGGCGGAGCGGCGCCTCAACGATCAACCCGACGGCGGCGATGCGTTCGACCTTGGCGTAGGCCGGCTCGGCGAGCTCCTCTCCGAAGATGTCGGGATCGATCTCGTGATAGCTGTGCGAAAGGCCGGTCAAGAGCGGCGCCACGTCGCGCCGGAAGAGATCGACGCCGAGCACCACCGGCGCCCCGGTGTACAGTACCAATACACCGCCCGGTTCCAAGCGTTGCAGCGCTTCTTGCACGATGCGCAGCGCCAGGTCGGTGCCGTGCTCGCCTCCGCCGTGTCGATACGCGCGCGATGCAGCATCGACGAGGAAGGGCGGATTGGCGATCACCGCGTCGATCGGTCCGGCGATTTGCGCTAGCACATCGCTGTGCCGGAGCTCGACTTTTTCAGCACATCCGCACAGCTGTGCGTTGACGCGAGCAAAGCTCAGCGCCGATTCATTGATATCGGCCAGAACAATCTGGCGTGCAAAAGGGGCCAAAAAGAGACCGCCGGCACCCGAACCGCAGCCCACGTCGACCACGCGACCGAGCGTTGCGGCGCGGGGCCAGACACGGCCCAGAAGCGCGCAAAACCGGTAGGTGTCGGGGCCGAAAAACACGGCGTGCTCGTCGGTGGTGGGATACGCCGAGTGGACGTAGATGTTGCTGCCCAGCATCGAAAAGCGCACCAGGCTGCGCAGCGTTGTTCCGTAGTCGTCGACGGCCTCAGCCGCGCGCAAAAACGCAAGTAGCGGCGGCGGCAGCGACAGCGGTGCGAACGGCAGACCCCAGCCGAAGATGTCCCGCAGAGACTCGCCGAGCCGCCCTTCGGAGCGCGCGTTGACGCGCCCGTGCGTCGCCGGCGTAACGCAGACGAATTCGAAGCCGGCGGCAAGCAACGCTTCGCCCAGAGCGACAAGCGCGGACTCGGACTTCGTCAGTGGGCTGAGCGGCGTCATGTCCGTTCCTACCTTGACCCGCTGCGCAAGGCGAGCCGGGCCATGGCCAATTGCGTGGTGGTCGGGTCGCCGTGCGGTGCAGATCCGTCGCGCGTGGCGATCCGGTCGTTCCGATCGTTAGCTTTGCCCACGGGCCGCACCCGAAGTTGGTACGAACCTTGAAGCACTTGTAGGAAAGTGCGGCAACGAACACTGGAGAACGACATGCGCGGTCCACGTACCAGTGAAGGCGAGGGTGTTTTGTGGTAGGCGGGGGTGCACAGGCACAGCGATCGCCCCCCTTGGTGCTCGTCGTTGAAGATAGCGAAGATGCCTACGAGCTGTTTTCTGACGCGTTGGCATACGGAGGCTATGCGGTCAGCGGGGCGGGCGACGGACCGGAGGCCATTGCCTGTGCACGGCGGTTGCTGCCGGATCTGATCGTGCTCGACCTAGGGCTGCCGGGCATCTCCGGGTGCGACGTCGCCCTGACGCTCAAAGCCGATCCGTTGACACGGCAGATCCCGATTCTCGCCGTGACCGGCTACGTCGGAACCGACGCGGCTCGACGCGCTCTGGCGGCCGGATGTGAGGGCGTGATCTCCAAGCCGTGCCACTTGGACGTTCTACTCGCCGAGGTCGCGCTTCACGTGGCGCGCCCAGCACCTGACACGGTCGTCCGAGGCCGCTAAGCGTCATGCTGCGCCGCAGCATTCATACCCGTTCGAGACGCTCATTTCAGCACGCTGCCGTCCTTGCTTGCACGCCAGCCCCACGGTATTTGTGATGCTCGATTGTACCTGAGCAGCCTTCGCCCTGGAGAGCGCACATGAGCAAAACGAGGAGCGTGAGCGCGGACGGCGCCTTCGAAAGCCACCTCTTAGGAGCCTTGCTGCACTTCAAGGACGGCGACTTCAGCTCGCGCATGCCCACCGACCTGGTCGGCATCGAGGGCAAGATCGCCGACGTCTTGAACGAGATCATGGCTGTCAGCGAGCGCCGCGCATCCGAAACCGCGCGCGTGTGTCGTGTGGTCGGCAAAGAGGGTCGAGTCAAAGAGCGCATGCGCGTGCCTGGCGCGGTCGGCGGCTGGGCCGACGAAGTCGGCGCCCTCAACACGCTGATTGACGACCTGGTGTGGCCGACCACCGAGGTGACGCGCGCGGTCGGCGCCGTCGCCAAGGGCGATCTGACGCAGGCCATGGCGCTCGAGGTCGACGGCCGGCCGCTCGAAGGCGAGTTCTTGCGCTCGGCGCAGCTGGTCAACAAGATGATCGAGCAGCTTTCGGTCTTCACCTCCGAGGTCACCCGCGTGGCGCGCGAGGTCGGCACCGAGGGCAAGCTCGGCGGGCAGGCGCAGGTCAAGGGCGTGTCCGGTGTGTGGAAGGAGCTGACCGAGTCGGTCAATCAGATGGCGGGGAATCTCACTGCACAGGTGCGCAACATCGCCGAGGTCACGATCGCCGTCGCGTCGGGCGACTTGTCCAAGAAGATCACCGTCGACGTGCATGGGGAGATCTTGCAGCTCAAAGAGGCCATCAACACGATGGTCGAACAGCTGCGCTCGTTCGCCTCCGAGGTCACGCGCGTGGCGCGCGAGGTCGGCACCGAAGGCAAGCTCGGCGGACAGGCGCAGGTCCCCGGCGTGGCCGGGGTGTGGAAGGATCTGACCGACAACGTCAATGGTCTGGCCTCGAACCTGACCGGGCAGGTGCGCAACATCGCCGAGGTCACCACGGCCGTCGCGCGCGGCGACTTGTCGCGCAAGATCACCGTCGACGTCAAAGGCGAAATTCTCGAGCTCAAGAACACGATCAACACGATGGTCGATCAGCTCAACGCATTCGCGTCGGAAGTCTCGCGCGTTGCTCGCGAAGTGGGCACCGAAGGCAAGCTCGGCGGTCAGGCCCAAGTCCCCGGCGTCGCCGGCACCTGGAAAGATCTCACCGACAACGTCAATTCGATGGCCTCGAACTTGACCGGCCAGGTGCGCAACATCGCGGAGGTCACCACGGCCGTCGCGCGCGGTGACTTGTCGCGCAAGATCACGGTCGACGTCCGCGGCGAAATTCTCGAGCTCAAGAACACGATCAATACGATGGTCGATCAGCTCAACGGTTTCGCCTCCGAGGTCAGTCGCGTGGCGCGCGAGGTGGGCACCGAAGGCAAGCTCGGCGGCCAAGCGGTCGTGCCCGGCGTGGCGGGGACCTGGAAAGATTTGACCGACAACGTCAACGCCATGGCCTCGAACTTGACCGGGCAGGTGCGCAACATCGCCGAGGTCACGACCGCCGTCGCGCGAGGCGACCTGTCGCGCAAGATCACCGTCGACGTGCAGGGCGAAATCTTGGCGCTCAAGAACACGATCAATACGATGGTCGATCAGCTCAACGGTTTTGCGTCCGAGGTCAGCCGCGTGGCCCGCGAGGTCGGCACCGAGGGCAAGCTCGGCGGCCAGGCCCAAGTCCCCGGCGTCGCCGGCACGTGGAAGGACTTGACCGACAACGTCAACTCGATGGCCTCGAACTTGACCGGCCAGGTACGCAACATCGCCGACGTCGCCACCGCCATCGCCAACGGCGACCTGTCGCGCAAAATTACCGTCGACGTCAAGGGCGAGATCCTGGAGCTGAAAAACACCATCAACCGCATGGTCGATCAGCTCAACGCGTTTGCCTCCGAGGTCACACGCGTGGCGCGCGAGGTCGGCACCGAGGGCAAGCTCGGCGGGCAGGCCGAGGTCGAAGGCATCGCCGGGGTGTGGAAGCACCTGACCGACAACGTCAACTCGATGGGCTCGAACCTCACCGACCAGGTGCGCAACATCGCCGAGGTGGCCACCGCCGTCGCGCGCGGCGACTTGTCGCGCAAGATCACGGTCGATGTGCAGGGCGAGATTTTGGCGCTCAAGAACACGATCAACACGATGGTCGATCAGCTCAACGGCTTCGCCTCTGAGGTCAGTCGCGTGGCGCGCGAGGTCGGCACCGACGGCAAGCTCGGCGGTCAGGCGCAGGTGCCGGGCGTCGCCGGCACATGGAAGGACTTGACCGACAACGTCAACTCCATGGCGTCGAACTTGACCAACCAGGTGCGCAACATCGCCGAGGTCACCACCGCGGTGGCCAACGGCGACCTGTCGAAGAAGATCACCGTCGACGTCAAGGGCGAGATCCTGGAGCTGAAAAATACGATCAACACGATGGTCGATCAGCTCAACGGCTTTGCGTCCGAGGTCAGCCGCGTGGCGCGCGAGGTCGGCACCGAAGGCAAGCTCGGTGGCCAGGCGCAGGTGCCCGGCGTCGCCGGCACGTGGAAGGACTTGACCGACAACGTCAACTCGATGGCGTCGAACTTGACCGGCCAGGTGCGCAACATCGCCGAGGTCACCATCGCCGTCGCCAACGGCGACTTGTCGCGCAAGATCACGGTCGACGTTCGCGGCGAGATTTTGCAGCTCAAAGAGGCGATCAACACGATGGTCGAGCAGCTGCGATCGTTCGCCTCCGAGGTCACGCGTGTGGCGCGCGAGGTCGGCACCGAGGGACGCCTCGGCGTGCAGGCCGTCGTACCCGGCGTCGCCGGCACCTGGAAGGACTTGACCGACTCGGTCAACGCGATGGGAACCAACTTGACGGCGCAGGTGCGCAACATCGCCGAGGTCACCACCGCCGTCGCGCGCGGCGACTTGTCGCGCAAGATCACCGTCGACGTCAAGGGCGAGATCTTGGAGCTCAAGAACACGATCAACACAATGGTCGATCAGCTGCGCTCGTTTGCCTCCGAGGTCACGCGCGTCGCCCGCGAGGTCGGCACCGAAGGCAAGCTCGGCGGCCAGGCCGATGTCCCCGGCGTCGCCGGGACGTGGAAAGATCTGACCGACTCGGTCAACTTCATGGCCGCCAACTTGACCAACCAGGTGCGCGGCATCGTCCGCGTCGTCACCGCGGTCGCCGACGGCAACTTGCGGCAGAAGCTGACCGTCGAGGCCAAGGGCGAGGTGGCGGCGCTGGCCGAGACCATCAACAGCATGACCGACACACTGGCCACGTTCGCCGAGCAGGTCACCAACGTGGCGCGCGAGGTCGGTGTCGAAGGCCGGCTCGGCGGTCAGGCCAACGTCCCCGGCGCGGCCGGCACCTGGAAGGATCTGACCGGCAACGTCAACCTGCTTGCAGCCAACTTGACCAACCAGGTGCGCGCCATTGCGGACGTCGCCACCGCGGTCACCAAAGGGGACCTGACGCGCTCCATCCAGGTCGAAGCGCGCGGCGAGGTCGCCGAGCTCAAAGACAACATCAACACGATGATCAACAACCTGCGCGGCACCACGGATCGCAACCAGGAGCAGGACTGGCTCAAGACCAACTTGGCGCGCTTCACCGGCATGCTCCAGGGGCAGCGCGATTTGGTCACCGTCGGAAAAATGCTGCTCGGCCAGCTCGCGCCGTTGGTCGACGCGCAGCAGGGCACGATCTATCAGATGGAGCGCGGCGAGCCTATCGAGCTCGGTGACTCGCCCGGCAAAAAGATGTTGCGCCTCCTGGCGACCTACGCGCACGGTCCCGATCAGCCGGAGCAGATCGCGCTCGGCGTCGGGCTGGTTGGTCAGGCCGCCGCCGAGCAGCAGCGCATTCTATTGTCGGACGTGCCCCCGGACTACACGACGATTCGTTCGAGCCTGGGGGGAGCGCGACCCAAGAGCGTGGTCGTCCTGCCAGTGCTGTTCGAGGGCGACACGATGGCCGTCATCGAACTGGCGGCGCTATCTTCGTTCACCAACACCCACCTGGCGTTTCTCGATCAGCTGACGCAGTCGATTGGCGTCGTGCTCAACACGATCGAAGCGACGATGCGCACCGAGAACCTGCTCAAACAGTCGCAGCAGCTGACGACCGAGCTGCAGACGCGCCAGATCGAGCTACAGCAGACCAACGAGGAGCTGGCGTCGAAGGCCAAGCAGCTCGCCGAGCAAAACGCCGAGGTCGAGCGCAAGAACAAGGAGGTCGAGCAGGCCCGGCGCGCGCTCGAAGAGAAGGCGGCCGAGCTCGCGCTCACGTCGAAGTACAAATCGGAATTTCTCGCCAACATGTCGCACGAGCTGCGCACGCCGCTCAATTCGATCCTCATTCTCGGACAGCAGCTCGCCGACAACGTCGGCGGCAACTTGCTTCCCAAGCAGACCGAGTTCGCCAAGAACATCCACTCGGC
This sequence comes from Polyangia bacterium, assembly GCA_038325015.1. GTDB lineage: Bacteria > Myxococcota_A > Polyangia > Palsa-1104 > Palsa-1104 > JBBQIO01. Next base: position 4,482 of record JBBQIO010000017.1, on the reverse strand, counting down.
GGGCACCGATCTGCTGGCGCTGATCAACGACATTCTCGATCTGTCGAAGATCGAGTCGGGCACGGTCACCGTCGATCCCGAGGAGATCCCGTTCTACACGCTGCGCGAAGCGGTGCACCGGACCTTCCACCACCTGGCCGAGACCAAGGGCCTGGCGTTCAACATCGAGATCGATCCGGCACTGCCGCGCGCTTTCACCTCGGACGCCAAGCGGCTTCAGCAGATCCTCAAGAACCTTTTGTCCAACGCATTCAAGTTCACGGCGCACGGTCAGGTGTCGATGAGCGTCCGCCGCGTGGAATCGGGCTGGTCGCCGGATCATCCGGTCTTGTCGTCGGGAGGCTCGGCGATTGCGTTCATGGTCTCGGACAGCGGCATCGGCATCGCGCCCGAGAAGCAGAAGCTGATCTTCGAGGCGTTTCAGCAGGCCGACGCCGGGACTAGTCGCAAATATGGCGGCACCGGCCTCGGTCTGGCCATCAGCCGCGAGCTGGCCGCGCTGCTCGGCGGCGAGATTCGGTTGATTAGTAAGCCCGACCAGGGCAGCACGTTCACGCTCTATCTGCCGCTCGCCTACACCGGACCGATCTACCGCACGATCGGCGCCGGGGCCGGCAGTCCCGCTACGGTCCAGGTGCGACCGCAGATGCAGGTGCTGGCAGTCGCGATGAGCGAAGAGGTGGTGACCGACGACCGCGACGACGTTCGTGGCGGCGACAACGTGATGTTGATTGTCGAGGACGATCCGCACTACGCCCGCATTCTGCTCGGGATCGCACGCGGGCGAGGATGGAAGGGCATCGTGGCCAACCGGGGACAGGCGGCGCTGGCGTTGGCCCGCGAGTACATCCCGACGGCGATCACGCTCGACGTGTTCCTGCCCGACATGCTCGGCTGGACCGTGCTGAACAACCTCAAGCTCGACGGGCGGACCCGCCACATTCCGGTGCAAATCCTGTCGGTCGAGGAGGAACGGCAGCATGGCTTGGCGCACGGTGCATTCAGCTACCTGGTCAAGCCGGCGACGACCGGCGAGCTGGAGAGCGCACTCGACCGACTCAAGGCCTACGTCGCCCCGCACGCTAAGCGGCTCTTGATCATCGAGGACGACGATCGCGAACGCGCCAGCATCGTCGAGCTTCTCGGCCACAAGGACATCGAGATCGAGGCCGTCGCCAGCGGCAATGACGCCATCACTGCGCTGCGCGAGCGAACCTTCGACTGTTGCGTCGTCGATCTGCGGCTCCCGGACATGACCGGCTTCGAGCTGCTCGACCGGCTTGGGGCGGAGTCAACGCTGCGCGAGCTTCCGATCGTGGTGTTCACCGGCAAGGAGCTGACTTCCGCCGAAGAGGCGCGGTTGCACTCGATCGCCAAGAGCGTTGTCCTCAAGGACGTGCAGTCGCCCGAGCGACTGCTCGACGAGACCGCTCTGTTTCTGCACCGCGTGGTCGCGGAGCTGCCGGAAGACAAGCAGCGGATGATCGACCGTCTGCACGGCTCGACCGAGGCGCTGCGCGGCCGCAAGGTACTCGTGGTCGACGACGACGCGCGCAACATCTTCGCCTTGACCACCGTGCTCGAAAGTCAGGAGATGGAGGTCCTGTCGGCGACCAACGGGCGCCAGGCGATCGACATCATCAAGCGGACGTCGGACCTCGGCGTTGTTCTGATGGACATCATGATGCCCGAGATGGACGGCTACGAGACGATGCGTGAGATTCGCAACAACCCCCAGCTCCGCACGCTGCCAATCCTGGCGCTCACCGCAAAAGCGATGAAGGGCGATCGGGAAAAATGCTTGCAAGCGGGAGCATCGGATTACATCGCCAAACCGGTCAACACCGAGCAGCTGCTTTCGTTGTTGCGCGTGTGGCTCTATCGATGAGCGAGCACATCGACATCCTCCTGGTCGACGACGAGCCCCGCAACCTGGACGTGCTCGACGCGATCCTCGTTCATCCCAGCTATCGCTTGCTGCACGCGCGCGATGCCGACGGGGCGCTCAGGCTGCTCCTCGATCACGACGTGGCTGCCATCGTGCTCGATATCAAGATGCCCGGGACGAGTGGGTTCGAGCTGGCCCAGATCATCAAGTCCACCAAGCGATTTCGCGAGATTCCGATCCTCTTCTTGACGGCCTACCTGATCGAGGAGACCGACGTGCTCACCGGCTACGGCGCCGGGGCGGTGGATTATCTGACCAAGCCGCTCAACGCGGAGATCGTTCGCCACAAGGTCGCCGTATTTGCCGATCTTTTCCGCAAGACGCGGGCGCTGGCGGACTTGAACGAGAAGCTCGAAGAGCGCGTCCGGGGGCGGACCGCGGAGCTGGAAAAGTCGGAGCTGGCGCTGCGCACCGCCGACCGGCGGAAGGACGAATTCATCGCGGTGCTCGCCCACGAGCTGCGCAATCCGCTCGCCCCGTTGCGCTTTGGGCTCGACCTATTATCGAGGATGGACACGACCAACGGGTCGGCAGTCACCAAGACGCTGACGGTAATGAACCGGCAACTCGACCACATGGTTCGCCTGATCGACGACCTCCTCGATATTTCACGCGTAAGTCGCGGCGCGATTGAGCTCAAGAAGGAGCAGGTAGATCTCGCTACGGTCATCGAAACGGCGGTCGAGCTTACGAAGCCAGCGATCGTTCGTCGTCATCACAGTTTGTCACTGCACATCGCTCCTGGGGTGTTCGCGCGAGCCGATCCGACGCGGCTGGCGCAGATCATCGGGAACCTCCTAAACAACGCCGCCAAGTTCACCGCCGACCACGGCCGCATCTCCGTCGAGCTCGTGGCGACAGCGGAGCACGCGGTGGTCCAGGTGATCGATTCGGGCGAGGGGATCGCCGCGGATCAGCTCGAGCGTGTCTTCGAGATGTTTGCCCGCGTCGGCATCTCCGGAACCAAATCCGAGCCCGGTCTCGGAATCGGGCTCGCACTGGCCCGTCGCTTGGCCGAGATGCACGGCGCCACCCTGACCGCTGCCAGCGAAGGGGTCGGGCGGGGCACGACGTTCACGCTGCGGTTGCCGATGCTGCGCGCGGACGAGCAGCAGGTCCAGATTCAGGAAGAGAAACCATCCCAGGCAAGGACCGCGCTGAGCCTCGTCGTAGTCGAAGACAGTGAGGACAACGCCACGACACTGGTCGCCTGGCTCGAAAACATGGGGCATCGCGTCGCCGCCGCTCAATCCGGCGGTGCCGGCGTCACGCTCGTCTTTGAGGCCAAACCAGATCTCGTGCTTTGCGATCTCGGCCTGCCCGACATCGACGGCCTCGAAGTGTGCCGCCGCATTCGCGCCCTGCCACTCGCCCAGCAGCCGGTGATGGTGGCGCTGACCGGCTGGGGCCGTGACGACGATCGGCGTCGCACGCGGGAAGCGGGCTTCGATGACCACCTGGTCAAGCCGGTTTCTGTCGAGAGGCTGGAGCTTTTGTTGAGCGTGGTCGGAGCGCGGAAGCGAAGTTGAGCCGAATCCTGCGTTACGATCGAGATTGCAATGAGTGACACCGTCTTTCCCAAGGCGAGCATTCTGGTCGTCGAAGACAACGCCGCGGGCATTCTCGCGATGGAGGCGGTGCTGGCGCCGCTCGACCAGCGACTGGTGATTGCCCGCTCGGGCGAAGAGGCTCTGCGCCATTTGTTGCAAGACGAATTCGCCGTCGTCTTGATGGACGTCAAGCTGCCCGGGATCGACGGTTACGAGACCGCATCGCTGATGCGCGGCACGCACCGCACGCGAATGGTGCCGATCATTTTTCTCACCGGCGTCCATCGCGATCCCTCGGAGGTGCTCCGCGGCTACAACAAAGGCGCGGTCGACTACCTGATCAAGCCATTCGATCCTGACATCTTGCGCTCCAAAGTGTCGGTGTTCATCGAGCTCCATCAGATGCGTGAGCAGGTCAGATCACTGACTCGTGCCGAGGCAGCGCGGGTGATCGCCGACGCGGATCACGCGCGCTTGGTCGAAAGAGAGAAGGAACGTCGGCTTTTGGAATCGGTCGTTCGACAGATGCCGGCCGGCGTGCGGATCGTCGGTGCGCCACGCGGCGAGACCCTGTTCACGAACGATCGCTTCGGCCAGATCTTCGGCCAGTTCCAGAGTGCGGATCAGTTACCGCAACGTGCGAATGGCGCACCCTATGCTGCCGCCGAATTGCCGATTGCGCGCACCCTCAGCACCGGAGAGGCGGTCGTCGAAGAGGTTCTCGTCTATCCGAAAGAGGGCGGTACTGTGCGACTGGCCGGAAGTGCTGCGCCGGTCTACGACGAAGCGGGCCAGATGCTCGCCGTGGTGGGAACCGTCTTCGACATCACCGAGCGCTATCAAGCGGAGCAAGAGCGCGATCGATTGATAGCAGCGCTCGAAAAATCCAACGCGGATCTGGCGCAATTCGCGTACGTCGCCTCGCATGACCTTAAGACACCGCTGCGCGGCATTGCCAGCATTGCGGCATGGATCGATCAGGAT
>JBBQIO010000016.1:0-14212 GCA_038325015.1 Polyangia bacterium | reverse complement strand
GGCCCGATGATTCTCGGCCACGCGCACCCGGCGATTGTCGAGGCGGTGACCAAGGCGGCCGCCGACGGGACCAGCTTCGGCGCGCCGACCGAACGCGAAGTGCGCTTCGCCGAAGCCATCAAGCGCGCCGTGCCGTCGATGGAGAAGCTGCGCATGGTCTCGTCGGGCACCGAGGCCACGATGTCGGCGCTACGCGTCGCGCGGGGCTTCACCGGACGCGACGTGATCGTCAAAGTCGACGGCGCCTATCACGGGCATGCCGACTGTCTGTTGGTCCGAGCCGGCTCCGGCGCAGCGACGCTCGGGCTGCCTGGCTCGGCGGGGGTCACCGCGGGCACCGCCGCCGACACTCTGACCGTGGCGTGGAACGACATCGCGGGGCTGACCCGTCTTTTTGCAGTGCAGCAAAATGGCCCCGAGCCCAAGCAGGTCGCGGCCGTAATCCTCGAGCCCGTGTGCGGCAACATGGGCTGCGTCGCGCCTCAGCCCGGCTACCTCGAAGCGGTTCGCGCGCTATGCACCGAGCACGGCGCGGTCTTGATCTTCGATGAGGTCATGACCGGCTTTCGCGTCGCCCGCGGTGGCGCCCAGGCGCTGTACAACATTCGCCCGGACCTGACCTGCCTGGGCAAAATCGTCGGTGGCGGGCTGCCCGCCGCGGTCTACGGCGGTCGAGCCGACATCATGGATTGCGTGGCGCCGCTCGGTCCGGTCTATCAAGCCGGCACGCTGTCGGGCAATCCTTTGGCCGTTGCCGCCGGGCTGGCCATGCTCGCGCTTCTCGAAGATCCGGCGATCTATGCCGGGCTCGAAGCGTTCTCGGTGCAGCTGGCCTCGGGCCTCGCGCGGCTCGCGAACGAGGCCGGCGTGCCACTCCAAGTCAATCGCGTCGGCTCGATGTGGACTGCATTTTTTTCTAACGCGCCGGTCACTGACTACGCCTCGGCCAAGCACGTCGACACGGCGCGCTTCGGCCGCTTCTTTCACGCGATGCTCGACTCCGGCATCTATCTACCGCCGTCGCAGTTCGAAGCGGCGTTCAACTCCGCGACCCACGACAGCTCAGCGGTCGATCACACGCTGAGCGCTGCGCGCACCGCATTCAAACGCTGAGCGCCGCGCGTACCGCATTGGCCGGACGTCGACCCTGTTGACCCTCCGTTCACCGGTGTGATAGAGACCCGCTCGGCAAACGCCCATGAGGACCTCCGATCGACCCGCGCACGCTACAGGCCGTCTCGCGCTACAGCTACATCGGGATCTTTTTCGGCGTGGCGCCCGTTTTGGGGTGGCTCGGCGGCCACTGGCTGGACGGCCGCTTTCACACCGCGCCGTGGATCGCGATGGCCGGTCTCTTGCTGGGCATCGTCGCGGGGTTTCGCGAGCTGGTCAGGTTGAGCATGCGCGCGATGCGTGAAAATCCCGTGAACCCAAACCAGCCCTCCGCTGCATCCACTCTTAAAGAGGGCGAAAAGCCTGCCGCCAGAGGGGACAGGGGAGATCAATGAGCTCGGCGACCTTGACCAAGAAGCTCTACGACATCGAGCGCTGGACGCTCATCGTGGCCGCCCTCTTGTGCGCAACGGGTCTCTTGGCACTGTCGCGCTACGGCGCGCTCAGTCTGACGCTCGGCGCCGGGGCGAGCGCGGCAAATGCGTGGGCGATGCGCGGCCTGGGAACGCGAATTCTCCGCGCCGGCAGCGCCGCAGCGCTGGTTCTATTGTTCAACGTAAAGTTGCTATTTCTAGGATTTTTTATTTACTTAGCCATGCACTATCTGCCCATCCAGCTCATCCCCTTCACGGTCGGCATTTCTGCGCTTCCCGCCGCCGTCTTCATCGTCGCGTTCCGCTCCGGCGGCGACTCGACGGCCACGTCCGAGGAATCCCATGGGTGAGGAAACGAGCTGGTTCGACCTGATTCCCGGGATGAAGAACTACACCATCACGCTGCAGCACTATTTTGGCCGCACCGCAGCGGTCGACCAGTTTCCCACGGCGTTCTCACTGACCCACGTGGCCGGCACGCTGCTCGTGCTCCTGGTCGTGATCATCGGCTCCGTGGCCTTTTACGGGGCGATGCGCAGAGGCGGCGAGCAGGCGATCGTGCCGCCAGCGAACTACGGCCTGCGCAACCTGGTCGAGATGTTCACCGAGGGCGTGCTGGCGATGATGGAGCAAGTACTCGGTCCCAAGGACGCGCGCCGGTTTTTGCCGCTGGTCGGGACCTTGGCGTTTTTCATCTTTCTCAACAACATCATGGCGCTCATCCCGGGCTTCGTGCCGCCGACGTCGACGCTCAAGACCAACTTCGCGATCGCCGGCATGGTGTTTTTGCTGACCCACTATTACGGCGTGCGCGAGCACGGACTGGCTTACTTCAAGCATTTTCTCGGTCCGGTGCTGTGGCTGTCGCCGATGTTGCTGCCGATCGAGCTGGTCAGCCATTTCGCGCGGCCGATCTCGCTGTCGCTGCGCCTTTTGGGCAACATCGCCGCCGACCACAAGGTCGTGGCGACGTTTTTTGCGCTGATTCCGATCTTGGTTCCGGTGCCGTTTCTTTTGCTCGGCACGCTGGTCTGCATCGTTCAGACCCTGGTGTTTTGCATTCTCACGATGGTCTACATCCAAGGCGCCGTCGCGCACGAGCACGACGACGAACACGCCGCTCACGAAGCGCATCACTAGACGGAGGAGAACAATGAAAGCGTTTGGAAAGATTTTGGCTGGTCTGACGGCGGCGTTTGCCACGATGTTGATAGCACTGCCCGCGATGGCGCAGGAGACCGTCGTGGCCAACGGTGGCGAGCATGACAAGGGCGTTGCACTGGCCATCGGTCTGGGCCTGGGCATCGCGGCGTTCGGTGGCGCGCTCGGTCAGGGACGCGCAGCTGGCGCGGCGCTCGAAGGCATCGCGCGCAACCCGGGCTCGCGCGACGCGGTCTTCGTGCCGCTCATCCTGTCGCTCGCCCTCATCGAGTCGCTGGTCATCTACTCCTTGATCATCTCGTTCTTTCTTCTCGGCAAAGTTCACTAGAAGCTGCTTCCCGCGGCTTCAAGCGTCTCATCCCTCACGCATCATTTTGTGCGGCAAGCTCGCCGAGCGCGCCATAACTGCGCGCGCGGTCGGCTTCGATGTCGTCGAGGATCGCCTCGAGTTTCGCGATGCCTTGCGTCGCCACCAGCGCGTGGTTGTCGCGCGCGATGCGCTCCGAAAGACCGACCTGCTCACCTCTGCGGGCCACCTCGGCCAGACTCTTTTCGGAGCCGTCGAAGAAGAACTTTCCCGACGGCACGCGCCGCTTGAGCTGATCGAGCACCGAAAAACGGACGAACTGCAGCGACGGATCGGGCGAGCGGCGAAAATAGGTCAACAGGCGCTGCGGCGTCGCCGTCGAATATTTCAGCCGGGGGTGAAACAGCGCGCTCACGAACGGCGAGCTGCCCGCCGCGTCGAGCTCCGCGCGAATCGAGCGCAGGAATTTTTCGAACGCATCGAGCGCGCCGGAAAAGCGCGGATAGATGAGAATCGCAACCACCGCGGACGGGACGTCGGCGAGGCTGCGCAGCCACTCCGTGGTCGGTGCCAACAGCGCGTCGGCCGAACGCTCGACCAAGACGCGCCGGCGCAGCTCGGGCGAATTGCGCGCCCCCTCGGCGTAGGGACACAGACCGTGCGGCTCGATGAACTCGATCAAGTAGCGATCGTTGAGCCGCAGCGCTTCGACCGCCAACGCGCGATCTGCACCCGCAAGCTCGTCGGGGATCGAGTCCAGCCCTGGACGCACCTCGACTAAAACTTATTGGTGACCGACAGGAACGTCATCTTGTCGTTGGTCTCGCGCAGGCGCGCCGACAAGGTGCGCACAAAGTTCCAAAGCAGCTCGTAGGCCAGGTCCCGGTCGACGAACAGCAAGTCTTCGAGATCCTCTTTGCGGATCACGAACAGGCGGCATTTTTCGTGGACGATGGCGTGTGCCGACCGCGGCGACTCGTCGATCAGGGCCATCTCGCCGAAATAGGCGCCGTCGCGCAGCACGGCCAGCGCCTCCTCGCCCATTCCCGGAACCATGCGCGAGATGCGAATCGCCCCGTCAATGATGAGATAGAACTTGTCGCCCTTGTCGCCCTCGGCAAACACGATGGCGGCGCCGTTGTGATCCTCCTCAACGCCAATGTCGGCGATGCGCCGCAAGAACGCCGGCGGCAATCCCGAGAAAAACTTGATCTTGCCGAGAAGCTCGACGGCTTCTGCCTGCGTCATCAGTCACCCTCTTGACCGACGAGTGTAACCGGGAACGGTGCCGCTCCGCCATTTCGAGCCGGCACCGCAACGCCTGCCCGGCGTGACTCCATGGCCGCTGGGTGCCTCGTTGGTCAGCGAGCTGGCAGCTCGTGCCATGCACCGCCGTCGACCTGCTCGATGAAAGACACCTCGCGAAAGACCGTCGAAAACGGACCGCAGAGCGTCTGCAGCTCGGCAAGCTGCGCGTCCGAACAGGTGCTGTTTCGCGGATGAATCAGCGTGATGTGCGCCTTGTGCTCGCGTGGAGGGGCGCCCCCTTCGGAGAGCAGCGCGTGCCTCAAGGCCGCGAAGGATTCCCGGCCGCTGATCGCAGGCAGGTAGACCAGATTGCCCTCACGAACGGGAGGCCCAAAGCTCATCGCAACCTCGATTGCGGGCAGCGAGCGGAGGCGCAATGCGAGACGATCCCAATCGCGCGCTTCGTCTTCGCGGCACAGCGTGACGTGTGCGCGGATCAAGCCGAACTGGATAGGATTGAAACGCGCTCGAACCGTCTCCACAGCTGTGCGGTCCTGCGACGACACGAAGAGCGTGGCCTGCCTTCGCACGAGCATGGCACCCCCGGTTAGCCCATGTCGAGGAACGGCTGCGTGACCGCCGAGGTCCTCTGGTTCAGCAAACGATGACGAAATGGCTCCGCCATTTCGGCCTAATGGCTGAGGAAGCGCTCGGCGTCGATGGCCGCCATGCATCCTGAGCCGGCCGCCGAGACCGCCTGCCGGTAGATGTGGTCCGCAACGTCGCCGGCGGCGAACACGCCGGGAATCTTGGTCGCGGTGTAGGTCCCCGGATTGCCGGCCAGCTTGAGATAGCCGCCCTCATCCATGTCGAGCTGCCCGGCGAAAAGGTCGGTGTTCGGCTGGTGGCCAATAGCGACGAATACTCCCTTGACGGCCAGCGTCTCCTCGACGCCGCTGTCGGCATTTTTGATGCGTAGCCCGGTGACGCCGCCGGCGCCGTGGCCGCCCTTGCCGACGACCTCCTCGACGGTGTAGCCGAGGCGCCACTCGATCTTGGGATTGTTGCGCGCGCGCTCCTGCATGATTTTCGAAGCGCGCAGCTCGGCGCGCCGGTGCACGAGCGTGACCTTGGCGGCGTGCTTGGTCAGGTAGGTGGCCTCCTCCATCGCGGTGTCGCCGCCGCCGACCACGACTACGTGCTGATCGCGGAAGAAGAAGCCGTCGCACGTCGCGCACGCCGACACGCCATAGCCGGCGAGCGCCTTTTCCGACGGCAAGCCGAGCCATTTGGCCTGCGCGCCGGTGGCGATGATCAAGGCGTCGCTGGTCACCGTCACCTCGCCTTCGATGGCCTCCACCGTGAGCGTGAACGGCCGCTTCGAGAGGTCGACCTTTTCGACATCGCCCATCATGAACTTGGTGCCGAAGCGCTCGGCCTGGTCGCGGAAATTCTTCATCAGCTCTGGGCCGAGGATGCCCGCCGGAAACCCTGGGTAATTTTCCACGTCGGTGGTGTTGACTAGCTGCCCCCCCGGTGGACCCCCGCGGGCCAATCCTTCGATGACCAGCGACGGCAGCGCCGCGCGTGCGGCATAAATCGCCGCGGTCAGCCCGGCGGGCCCGGACCCAATGATGACGATCTTTTCGTGGATAGCGCTCATGAGACTCACGAATATAAGGTGGGAAGGAGGGCTGCGCCGCTGCGCGTGTGCTGTGCGTAAATGCGAGCCGCGGTCAGCCGCCGAGCGCCTTTAGGACCAGGCCAGGCAGCTTCCAGAACGAGGGCGCGGCCTCCATCTTGACCATACGACGCCCGACTTGGTTGGCGGTCTTGTGGCCGGCAAACCAGACCGGCTTGGGCTTGGCCACCAGCGGCCCCCGGACGATGACCTTCTCGATGTCGTCGTCGTTGAGCATGAACGTGTTGTGCACCCAACCACGACCGCTCTGAATGTCCTCGGCGGTCGAGCCAGGAAACGCGCCCCATGGTGTGGTGCCGAACGCGAAGCCGAGCGCCGGCCAGTGGTTCACGCCGACGGTGCCGTAACGCAGATCGACGAGCGCCTTGTCGACCGCGGCGGCGACCTTGGGATCGCGCAAGGAGTCAGGATGCACAATCAGCGTGGCCGACAGCGTGCCCCACACCTGCTCGTTGCAAAACTTGACCGCGGCTTCCAAAAACGCGACCGGATCGTCGGAGCCGATGGCGGTCTCCGAGATCACGCCGCACCATGGCTCCATGTGAAACACTTTGTCGTCGGTCTTGGCCGGATCGACGTCGGGGATGAGCGCCCAGGCCAGCGCATCGGGCGCCGGCGCGCCAATCTTTTCCACCTTGTCGTGCCCGCCAACGAGCTCGTTCCAGCGATCGGCTGCGCCCGGATAGTAGGCCTTACGCGGCGGCACCTCTTTGAGCGCGTCGACCATCGCCTGGCGCAGCTTTTCGCGCCCGGGCCAGCCGCGTGGCTGCACCAATAGCTTGGCCGAGTTGCAGTTGAACGAGGCGTTGTTGACCACAGCCGCCGTGATCGACTGCCCCTGGATGCGGATTTCACCGTCGGTGTACGGCCCCGGCACGACGATCACCGGGCTGACATTGCCCAGCTCCGAGGTGATCTCTTTTTTGAGCTTGGGCTCTTTTTTCGCGATGCGCGCGTCCTTGTCCGCTCCCGGCGGTCCCCACACCAGGAGGTCGTGCGTCTTGTCCGAGCCGGTGATGTGGATTTCGTCCACCTCGGCGTGGTCGACGAGATAGGCGCCGATGTCGCCGCCGCCGTAACACACGGCGAACACGCCGGCCTCGACCGCGGCGGCAAACGCACGCTCCATGAACGGGCCGACGTGCGCGTTGACCGGGTTCATCTTGACCAGGCAGACCTTGCCCTCGACGAACATCTTATAGAGCGCGTCGGTGGGCGGAATCGACGCGACATTGCCGGCGCCGAGAATGAGCGAGACCACGCCTCTTCGCTCGGCGGCGGGCGTGTGGTAGTGGGCCGCGGCGCGCTTGCCAATCTCGTCGGCCTTGACGCCCGGCTTCATCAGCACCTCGGCCGAAAAGCCGCCAAAGAGGAGCTTGTCGAGCCCGCTGGCGGGAAACACGTCGACTGCCGCGCGCCCATCGGGCCTGGTCCGAACCCGGCCGTCCGGCAGCGACGACTCGCCGCGCCCGATGCGCTCGAGCGTCTCGATCAAGAGCCGCAGATTGCGCACCACCACCGTCGGGCCGGCGAACCACTCCTCGGACGACAGTGGCGACGCAGGGTCGATTCCCTTCATCACACAGCCGGCGACGACGCTCTCTTCGGCGACCGCGACGTAGCCTGCGAGCAGGCTGTGCAGCATCGCGATGCGTTCGGCAATCGGCGAGCGAGCGAAGGCATCGGCATGCGCGCGCAGACGAGCCAGCGTCTGGTCGAGATCGGGACGAGCCGTGGCTAGGGGGGCAGCACTCTTGAGGGAAGCAATCATGGCGCGGAGGATACCTCAGGTCGCCTCCGGTGGGCGGCGCCAGACGCCACTTTTACCGCCGCTCTTCTCCTCGAGCTGCACCGCCGTGATGCGCATGCCCCGGTCGAGCGACTTGCCCATGTCGTAGATGGTCAGCGCCGCAATCGTGACCGCGGTGAGCGCCTCCATCTCGACGCCGGTGCGATCAAAGGCGCCGACCTGCGCGCGGATCTCGACGCGCGGCCGTCCGTCACCGACGACGAGCAGCTCGATCTCGACCGAGGTGACGCGCACCGGATGGCACAAAGGGATGAGCTCGCTGGTCCGCTTGCAGCCCGCGATTGCGGCCAGACGCGCGACGCCGAGGACGTCGCCCTTGCCGACCTCACCGACGGCGATTTGGGACAGCGCCGCGGCGCTCATCTCTACCGCACCGGTGGCCACCGCGATGCGCACGCTCTCGGCTTTTTGTGCCACGTCGACCATCTGCGCCCGGCCGCCGGCGTCGAAGTGACTCATCCGACATTCGCCCATACGGCGGTGTGTGCAACAGGGTGGACGACAAAGGGGCATCGCTCTACCATTCGGGGCATGAAGACAACTTACCTTTTGTCAGGTGTGGCTGGGGGACTCCTGTGGTTGGCCGCCGGTGGCGGCTGTGGCGATGATCCCCCCGAACGCAGACCGGACCAACCGCTGCAGAGCTACGGCGCCTCGGCGACCCGGATCGCGCTCAACGTCACGGGGCCCGCGTCGGATCAAGACAAGGGGCAGCGCTGCATCGCGGTTTGGCAAGAGGCCGGGGTCGGCGTCGATCCGGCGGCCCCGGTGCGCGTGACCCTTTTCCTGCAAGACAACGGCAATCGTCTGCAGGTCGCGTCGGCGTCGCGCGGCGTGCTGCGCGATGAGCCGCGTCCGGGTTGGGGCATGGCGCAGCTGTGCCAGGATGCGCTTGCCGCTGCCTTGCCCGAAGTCGCGCGCGAGCAGGGCGGTGCGCCGCCGCCGGCCTATGCAGCAAACAACGGCACGCCCGTGCCGCCGCCGCCGCCACCGCCGCCTGCCATGACCAACGCGCCGGCCGGAGCGGCGCCACCGCCAGCACTGCTGCCGCCCGTCGGTGGCGCGCCACCGGCCGTGACCGAGCTGGGCAATCGCGGCCAGAGCTTGTATGCGCGCGGCGACTACGCCGGGGCGCTGACCTCGTTCATCCAAGCCGCCAAGTTGTCCGGCGACCCGAACATGATCTTCGACGTCGGCGTCACGCACTACACGATGAGCCATCCGCGCGAGGCGCTGCAGCATTTCCAGATCTATCTCGAGCGCGCGCCGTCGGCACCCAATCGCGACCAGACCAGCGCGTTGATCGCCCAGCTCCACGGCCAGCTCGGCGAGCCGTAAGCGGACCCGCAAGCGAGAGGGCCGCACGGGTGAGCGCACTCCACGTCAAACAGGTGGTGCCGTTTTTCTACGTCTCGAACATCGAGGCTTCGGTTCGCTATTACGAGTCGCTCGGGTTCGAGATGATCAACACCTGGGTCGTCGAGGGTGCGCTGCGCTGGTGTTGGCTCAAGATTGGTGAAGCCGCGCTGATGCTGCAGGAGTTCGCCCCAGGCGCGGAGAAGGCAGCGTCAGCCGAACGCAAGCTCGGCGACGGCGTGTCGCTCAATTTTATTTGCGACGATGCGCTGGCGTTTTATCGCGAAGTCAATGGCAAGGGTGTGGTCGCCAAGCGGCCTTTCGTCGGCAACGGAATGTGGGTCGTAACGTTGGCGGATCCCGACGGCTATCAGATTCACTTCGAGAGCGTCACCGACGCCCCCGAGGAGAGCGAGCTGCCGCTCCCGTAAATTATTCCACCGTCACGCTCTTGGCCAAGTTGCGCGGTTGGTCGACGTCGGTGCCTTTGAAGTCGGCGACGTAGTAGGCCAGGAGCTGCAGCGGGACGACGGTCAGGAGCGGTTGCAGCGCCGGCATGATGTCGGGAATCAGCACCACCTCATCGGCCAGCGCGCCGACTTCAGAATCGCCGCGCGTTGCAATCGCGATGATCTTGCCGTCGCGCGCCTTGACCTCCTGCAGGTTCGACATGACCTTGTCGTAGCCCGGACCGCGCGGCGCCAGCACCACCACGGGCATCTGCTCGTCGATCAGCGCGATCGGGCCGTGCTTCATCTCGCCCGACGGATAGCCCTCGGCGTGAATGTACGAAATCTCTTTGAGCTTGAGCGCGCCTTCGAGCGCGATCGGATAGTTGTTGCCGCGCCCCAAGAAGAGAAAGTCGCGCGCGTGGCCGTAGCGGCGCGCCAGCGCTTGAAGCTGCGGCGCCAGCCCGACGACCTCGGTGATTTTGTGCGGCACGAGCAGGAGCTCGCGCACCAGCTCGGCGGCGCTCTCGACGGAGAGCCGTCCCGTCCGCCGGCCCAGATGGATGGCCAACAGCGCCAGCACCGCGAGCTGGGTGGTGAACGCCTTGGTCGACGCGACGCCAATTTCCGGACCGGCGTGCGTGTAGATCGACGCTTCGACCGCGCGCGGAATCGACGAGTCGACGACGTTGGCGATGCAGATGCAGCGTGCACCCAGGCTGCGCGCCTCTTTGACCGCGGCCAGCGTGTCGGCAGTCTCGCCCGACTGCGAGATCGCGACCAGCAGATCGGTGGGGCCGGTGATCGGGCCGCGGTAGCGATACTCGCTGGCCAGATCGACCTCGACCGGAATGCGCGCCAGCTGCTCGATCATGAACTTGCCGACCAGCGCCGCATGCCACGAGGTGCCGCAGGCGATGAGCACGATGCGCTGAAAGCCGGTGATGCGCAGCCCCTCTTTTTTGGGGTCGGCCTCCTTGGCCGGCTCGGCTGAGCTTCCGGCTTGCAGCTCCAGTCCGTCGAGAAACGCGTCCGAATGCTCGACCGACAGGCGCCCGCGTAGCGTGTCGGTGACGGCGCGCGCCTGCTCGTGAATCTCCTTGAGCATGAAGTGCTTGTAGCCAGCCTTCTCGGCCGAAACCGTGCTCCAGGTGATGAGCTTGGGCTCGCGTGTGATCGGCTTGCCTTCCAGGTCGCTGATTTTTATGCCTTTTTTTCTTAGCTCGGCTATTTCGCCTTCTTCAAGAAAGATGACTTTTTTTGTATGCTCCAAAATTGCAGGAACGTCCGAGGCGACGAAGCTCTCGCCCTCCCCCACCCCGAGGACCAGCGGCGACGCGTTCTTGGCCGCCACGATCACGTCGGGCTCCGACTCGGACAAAACGACGATCGCGTACGCTCCCTGCACCTGCTTGAGCGCGCGACGCACCGCCTCGACCAACCCGCCCTCCGGCTTCTTGAGCTCCTCGTCGACCAAATGGGCGACGATCTCGGTGTCGGTCTCCGAGCTGAACGTGCGCCCCAGCGAGCGCAGCCGCTCGCGCAGTGCCGCGTGATTTTCGATGATCCCGTTGTGCACGACCGAAACCAAGCCGGATTTGTGCGGATGCGCGTTTTCGTCCGAAGGCCGACCGTGCGTCGCCCAGCGGGTGTGGCCCATGCCGGTCTTTCCAGTCGGCCGCTCGGTGCGTAGGAGGTTCTCGAGATTGGCCAGCTTGCCGCGGCAGCGCACCACGCGGGTCGTCGTCTTGCCGCCCACGGCGGGTTCGAGCACGGCAACGCCCGCCGAGTCGTAGCCGCGGTATTCGAGCCGCCGCAGCCCCTCGATCAAAATGGGAACGCACTCGCGCTCTCCGATGTAGCCGACGATTCCGCACATAAAGCGTCTCCGTTACTGGCAAGTTCCGTTGGTGCAGTGGTGGTTCATAGCGCAGCTGCCGTCGCCGCTGCACGGCGAACCGTAACAGCTTCCGGTCGCCGCATTGCAGCTGTAGTTGCCGCACGTACTGGACAGCCCCGGGGAGCAGTGGCCGACGCCATCGCATGACCCCGGGCTGACCGTCAGATCGCCACTACAACTACGCGGCGCGCAGGCGATTCCCGCCGCCCAGTTGCGGCACGCCCCTTGGCCGTTGCAGGTGCCGTCGAGCCCGCAGGTGGATTGGGCGCTGGCCGCGCATTGGCCGAGCGGGTCGGTCCCGCCGGCCACCGGCAGACACAGGCCGAGCGCGAGCGGCTGCGCGCACGACGAGCAGTTGCCGGCGCAGCTGCTCTGACAGCACACGCCCTGGGCACAATGGCCCGAGTCGCAGTCGCCATCGCCGCCGCAGCCGACGCCGAGCGCGCGCTTGCCGCCGCACAACCCGTTCTTGCAGCTGATTCCCGTCGCGCAGTCGGCGGCCGAACGGCAGCGCGGCTCACAGCTCATCGGCGCACACGCGTAGCCGCCACAGCTTGCGGTGACCGAATCGGCCAGGCAGTGGCCGGCGCCGTCGCACGAGTGGGGAGTGTGCAGCACCGAAATCTCGCAGCTCGGCGCGCCGCACAGCGTGCCGAGCGACCAGTCTTCGCAACTGCCGAACGCATTGCACAGGCCGTCGGTGCCGCAGCTCGTCGACGCAGTTTGCGGGCAGTGACCGTTGGTCGGCGGCGTGCCGGCGGCCTGCAGCGCGCAGTGCCCCTCCTGTCCGTAAATGTTGCAGGCGCGGCATAGATTGAGGGGATTGTTTGGGTTGCACGACGTGTCGCAGCAGTAGCCATCGACGCAGTATTCGTCGACGCAGTCGGTCGCGTGGTCGCACGGATAGCCGGGAAACCCGGGCGCCGCACCATCGGGAATGCGGCGAAACAGATCCGGAATGCTGCGCGCCAGATCGACGCCGGCCAGATCCCCCGGGACCGCTGCGTCGTCGGGCAGCGCGCCATCTGCCGGGACCATGCCGTCGCCGCCGGGTGGCGTCGTGCCGACGACATGAAAGCCGCAGCCGACGGACCAAAGGGCGACGAGCAAACCGACCCACTTGATCATCGAATCGGCCCCGATCCCAAGACCGCAAGCGCGGCCCGCGAGCGGACGGCACCTTCGCGCCACCCGAGCTCATTGCACAGCGCCTCGGCTTCGCGCCCAAAGTGTATTGACGCCTGCTGGTCGTCGCCGCCGGCCAGCGGCATCTCGGCGAGCGCCAAGAGCAGCTCGGCAGTGCCACGACGATCCCCAAGAGTGCGCAAGATCTCGACCGCGGCACGCCGCTGCGCGATGGCCTCCATCGGGTGATCGCCGTCGGCTTCGACCTCGGCCAAAAAGGCCAGCACCCGGGCCCGCCCATCCGCGGCGCCGACGCGCGCAGCGTGGCGCAGCGCGTGACGTCCCAGCGCCGCCGCCTGTCGCAGACGCTGCGCCTGACGCTCGCGCTGACCAAGCAACAGCAGCAGCCGCCACAACGCGGTGGGGCCGCTCTTGGCATCGGGACCGTCGCCGCCTGTGCACAGAGAGACCCCTTCCCACAACTCCCGCTCGGCGCCGTCGGGATCTCCGAGCGCGTGCAGCACGTCGCTGAGCTCGAGGTAGAGCTCGGCCAGGGTATCGACGTCGCCGCGGCCGAGCGACGCCTGCATCGCGGCGACGAGGTGCTTTTGCGCGCGCTCCGCGTCGCCCAGGAGCATGGCCAACCGCGACAGCGCGCGGCGCGCTTCGACGATCGCCCAGCCGTCGTTGCGCACGGTCGCCAGGTCTAGGGCATCGCGCAGCACCTGCTCGGAGGCTTCGAGCTCGTTGCGGTAGCGCAGCACGATGCCGAGCTTGAGCGCGAGCCGGATCTGATGCGCCTCGTCGCCGTGGCCTTGCGACAGGGCCTGGCGCCCGCGTTCGAGCGCGGCGCGGTACCAGCGCACGGCGCCGTCGTCATCGAAGCTGTCGCGACAGCCGTCCGCCGCGCGCTCGAGCGCAACGCCGACGTTGGTCTCGCCACCGAGATAGGCGTGATGTCCGACCAGCACCGGATCAGCCTCGCTCTCAGCGAGCTGGCGCGCCCATGCGGCGTGCAGCTGGCGGCGCCGCTCATCGGTAATCGCGTCGCTGATCGCGGCTTGCTGAGTGGGCGAACGGACGGCGGCGCGCTGCGGCGGCGCCGCGATGAAGCCGCGCCCCGAGAGCTCGGCCTGTGCCAGCTCCTCGGAAACCGGTGGCGCGGCCGGGCTGGCCGAGCCGTAAAGGACGCGCAGACCGGCGCCGCCGAGCGCATCTCCGGTCACGGCCAGCGCTTCGAGCACGCGCCGCGCACCATCGGACAGCTGGTGCAAGCGGGCCTCCATCGTCGCCTCCTTACAGCCCTCGACGCGCGCCCGCAGCCAGCGCTCGATGGCCAGCGGATTGCCGCCGAACATCTCGCCCACGCCCGACGGCAAACCAAGCTGCACCAGCTCGCCGATGGCGCTCGCGTCGAGCGGCGCCAATCGCAGCACCTCGACCTCGGCATCGAGCGCCACGACGTGCTGGGCGGTGACCACGACGGTGCTCGGCCCAGGCTTGGCCAGGAGCTTGGCCAACAGCTTTCGCGAAGGCCGATCGTACAGATGGGCGTCTTCGAAAATCACCCGCGCACTGTCGCGGCGCAGCGTGCTCAGAACGGCGGC
>JBBQIO010000015.1:0-14516 GCA_038325015.1 Polyangia bacterium | reverse complement strand
CCGCCGTGCGGATGGAGAGCGACCAGGTATTCACCGCGGCGCATGCGCTGCTCTTCGAGCTCATTGATCAGCGCGTGATTCAGGGGCTCCGGCTCGACCATGTCGACGGTCTTTATGACCCGTTCGCTTATTGTGAGCGTGTGCAGTCGCACTTCTTGGCGCTGCGCTCCGATTCGACCTCGGTGTCGCCCGACGACCTGGCGAGGCCGCTGCCGATCCTCGTCGAGAAGATCCTCGGCCCGGGCGAGCAGCTGGTGGCCAGCTGGCCAGTCGACGGAACGACCGGCTACGAATTCGGCGCCGACCTGCAGCGTCTGTGGGTGCCGCCCGACGCCGAGGCCGACATGACAGCGGCCTACGTCGAGCTCACCGGCGACCGCAAGTCGTTCCCCGAGCACGTCTACGAGGCCAAGCAGCGCATTCAGCGCTTCAACCTGGCCAGCGAAATGAACATCTTGGCGCAGACGCTGGCGCACATCGCCATTCGCAATCGCCATTCGCGCGACTTCACGTTTGCCAGCTTGTCGACCGCGCTCATCGAGACCATCTCGGCGTTTTCGGTCTATCGGTCTTATTTGCGCGAAGGCGCTCCGGTCTCCGAGGCGGACGAGCGCCAGATTCGCTCGGCGGTCCGCACGGCCGAGCGGCGCAACCCGAGCGTCAGTCGCTCGGTGTTTCAATTCATCGAAGACGTGCTGCTGCTCCGCCTGACGACCGACGCGCGCGCGGCCTATATTCAACTCGCGCTACGCGTGCAGCAGCTCACCGGTCCGGTCATGGCCAAGTCGGTCGAAGACACGGCGTTCTATCGATATCCGCGCCTCTTGTCGCTCAACGATGTCGGCGGCGATCCGGAAATTTTTGGCGCCACCGCGGCGGCCGATGAGCTTCACGCGCATTGCAAAGAGCGGCTGCAGCGCTGGCCGTTGTCGATGACCACAGTATCCACACATGACAGCAAGCGCGGAGAAGATGCCAACGCGCGAATTGCGGTGTTGAGTGAATGCACGGATCTGTGGGTCGCCCGCGTGCGCGGTTGGTCCAAGCTCGCCGAGTCGGCCAAGACCGCGGTCGAATCCGAGCGCTGGCCCACGCGCAAAGACGAGTATCTCTTTTATCAGGCCCTGGTCGGAGTCTGGCCGGTCGGCGTCACGCAGGTCGACCCGCCGTTTTTGGCGCAGCTCAGCGAGCGCATGAGTCGCTTCATGGAGAAGGCGACTAAAGAGGCCAAAGAGTCGACCTCCTGGATCCGCCCCAAGAGCGCCTACGACGAGTCGGTGCGCAATTTCGTTGTGCGCATCTTGGCAAATCCCAGCTTCGTGCGCGATTTCGCCGCCTTTTGCGACGAGATTTCCGTCGGTGGTGCGGTCAACGGTCTGGCGCAGACCGCGCTGCGGCTGTGCGCTCCGGGCATCCCGGACACCTATCAAGGCAGCGAGCTGTGGAATCAGCAGCTCGTCGATCCCGACAATCGCCAGCCAGTCGATTTCGCGGAGCGCGCCGCTCTTTTAAAGCGGATCGAGTCGGCGTCGCCTGCGGAGCTGCTGCAATCGTATCGCGACGGCACAGTCAAGCTGCGGGTGCTGCACACGCTTTTGTGCGAACGGCGCGACCATCGCGATCTCTTCTTACGCGGCGACTACGCGCCTCTCGGCTCCGACGCGCATGCCATCGCATTTTCCCGCACGTGGCCCACTGAGGGAAAGTCCGACGAGATGCTGGTCTGCTGTGTGCCGCGTTGGTCCCATCGGATGATGCGCGGTGCCGGGCGGCCTGCCGGCACGTGGCCCATCGGCGACGTGTGGGTCGAGCGTTGGGTCGAAATGCCGGCGCCCGGCCGCTACCGCAATCTTTTGACCGGCGCGACGATCGACGCTCCACAGACCCGCATATTGTTGCGCGACCTTTTTGCCGATCTGCCGG
Source organism: Polyangia bacterium (assembly GCA_038325015.1). Lineage (GTDB taxonomy): Bacteria > Myxococcota_A > Polyangia > Palsa-1104 > Palsa-1104 > JBBQIO01. The sequence goes on along the minus strand of JBBQIO010000015.1, from coordinate 12,593 downwards.
TCGCGGTGCTGCGCCGACTGGGTGACCAATGAGCGCGTCGCCCGTCCCGCTCGGCGCCCATCTGCACGACGGTCGAACCCAATTCGGGGTCTACAGTAGCCGCGCCAGCGAGGTGGCTATTCAGCTGTACGCGACCGAAACGCAGGCCACCGAACGAGTTCCGTTGGCGCCGTTGGGCGACGGTTTTTTCTCGGCCACGGCCGAGCTCGGCGCAGGCGCGCTGTACAAGATCGTCGTCGACGGCCAACCGTGGCCGGATCCGTTCGCGCGCTTCTTGCCGTTCGGGGTCCATGGACCGGCGATGGTCTGTGCATCTACAGACTACCGATGGCAGCATCCGGCTCCGGCGCCGGCGCTTGGCCAGAGCGTGATTTACGAGCTACATATCGGCACGTTCACCGCGGGCGGCACCTACCTCGCCGCGATGGAGCGGCTGCCCTATCTAGCCGAGCTCGGCATTACGACCATCGAGCTGATGCCGCTGGCCGCGTTCGCCGGTACGCGCGGCTGGGGCTACGATGGCGTCGCGCTCTTCGCGCCTTTTTGCCAGTACGGCACGCCCGACCAGCTGCGCGCGTTCGTCGACGCTGCACACGGCCTTGGCCTGGCGGTGCTCTTGGACGTCGTCTACAACCACCTCGGTCCGGCTGGCAACTATTTGCCAACGTTTTATCCCGGCTATTTCTCCCGCGATGCAAAAAATGGCTGGGGCGATGCGCCCGATTTTTCCCAGCCTCTAGTGCGCCATGTGGTGGTGCAAAACGCGCTCTACTGGCTCACGGAATTTCGTTTCGACGGGCTGCGGCTCGACGCCGTCCATGCGCTGCACGATCCAACGGACGCCCATATCGTCTCCGAGATCGCCGGCGCAGTTGCGGCGCTCAGCCCCAAGCGGCTCCTAATAGCCGAGGACGAGCGCAACTCGGCGGCGCTCTATTTCGACGGCCACGTCGACGCCATCTGGGCCGACGACTTTCATCATCAAGTGCGCACCACGCTGACCGGCGAGGCAGATGGTTATTACGCGGCGTATCCGCGCAGCGTCGAAGCGATCGCGCAGACTATTCGTCGCGGCTGGCTCTACGAGGGGCAGATCTATCCGCCGAGCGGAAAGCCGCGTGGCCACCGGAGCGACGGAATACCCGCCGCCGCGTTCGTCTATTGTCTGGAAAATCACGATCAGATCGGCAATCGCGCGCTCGGCGAGCGGCTCGATCGCGGCGTCTCGCTCGATGCTTACGGGGCGGTCTCGACGCTGCTTCTGTTCTTGCCGATGACGCCGCTTTTGTTCATGGGGCAAGAGTGGGCAGCGTCGACGCCGTTTCTTTATTTCACCGATCATGAGCCAGATCTGGGGCGCGCCATCGTCGAAGGTCGACGCAGCGAATTTCGTTCGTTCAGGGCCTTCGCCGATGAGACCGCGCGCGCGAAAATTCCCGACCCGCAAGCGGTGAGCACGTTTACCGACTCGCGCCTGCGCTGGACCGAACGCGACGAGCCACGACACCGGCGAATTGCGACGCTGTATCGACAGCTGCTGAACCTTCGCAAGAGCGACACTGTGTTGTCGAATGGGGAGGGAAGCTGCACGGTGCGGGTCGACGGCGAGCTCTTGAGCGTCGAGCGCCGAGCGCCGGGCCAAGGGTCGCGGCTGCTGTTGGTCAACTTTGCCAGCGGCAGTCTGCCGCTTCCGGAGTCGGCGCGTCAGGGCCAGTTGCTACTGAGCAGCAGCGATTCAGTTGCCGTCGGAGCAGAGGACATCGCCGCGCTCACGGCGCTGATTTTCGTGAGCGCAGCGTAACTTTCTACTAATCCCAGAGCTCTTGATCGTTGAAAATCCGATCCGCGTGGGTCGTATTTGGTGCCATCGAGCTGACCACCGTCAGAACAGGCGCGTGCCCAGGCCGATGTAGGTGGTCACCGAGGCGGCGTAGGCGCCGGTGCCCAGGGCACCTTGGTCGGCGCTCGATCCGGTCGAGACGGCGATGTAGTCGACGCCCACCTTGGCGACAACGTAAAGCGCGGCATGACGTCGCAGAACGAGGTCGTACGTGCCGTCGAGCGACACCCCCACCATGAACGCGCCCAGGTTAAAAGCGCCGTCGGTGGCGTCCTGAATCGTAAAGGCACCCAGATGGGGATTGAAGCCCAGGCGAAGTCGCCGCGTAACGCGGCCCGCGATCTCGACGCCCCAGTTCCAGGTCATGAAGGTGAGGCCGGCCACCGAGCGCCCGACGTCGATCCCGAACGTGCCCGCGATGCCCACCGCGCGGTGCTCACCACCGAGATAGAGCTCGACTCCGCCAGCGCCCCACGACTCCCGCAGCGCATAGCGGTAATTGGCGACCAGCTCGCCGCGAAAGACGAAGCCGCGCGCCGGCGCCATCGGATCTTGCGGCGGGCTCACAACAGCCGGGACTACGGTCCCGGGCGGCGGCTCATAGGCACCCGGCGGAATCACGACCACCGGCGCGCCCGCGCCCATCGACGGAGCCTCGTCGGCCGCCGCAACCGCGTCCATCACGAGGAGGGCCGACAACGCGGCCAGTAGCAGCCGTGAGCGGCTCATTTGCACGCCAGGTCCGCGGGATGCTCGCAGCCATTGAGCGCGATCAGGTCCGCGCAGCTCGTGGTGCGAATGCAGTGCCCATCGTTCAGGGTGAACTGGGTCGGCGAGCAGCCGCTTCCGCAGGTCAGCTGATCGACCGCCGTGGCGCCGTCGCCGCAGCAATCCTTTAGATGAGCCACCGCCTCTTCGCACTCGAACGTGCCGGGATCGATCGACCCCATCAAAACAGCCAATAGCGAGACCCCAACCACGGCACTCAACAGCATTCGCATGGCACCCTCCCCGGTGAAATGTGCAGCACTCGTAACGGATATACCGCAATGGCGAGGCCAAGCGCCGGATGACGTGACGCCTCGCCTTCGCATCGGCAAAGCGATGGAGATCGGTCAAGCCTGTCCGATTTCTAACGATTTTTTGCGGCCCAGGGGCACCGTTCGGGAGTCACCGCGGGCTGAAAAGCGACGCCCGCCGAAAATGGTTGTCATGGGCTCTGAAACAGCACCCGTCATGCCCTGTCTGGTGTGGCGATTTGACTCGCCGGGAGCAGAAAGTCTCGCCATTGTCGTGGCCATGACCGCACCTGTCACGCGCCTCGCTGCTGCTAAAATCGAGGATTACGCGATCGTCGGAGACTGCGCGACCGCGGCCTTGATCTCGCGGCAAGGATCGGTGGACTGGCTGTGCCTGCCGCGGTTCGATTCCGGCGCCTGCTTTACAGCGCTGCTCGGCTCGCCCGACAACGGCCGCTGGCTTTTGCGGCCGGCGCCATCGGTGGATGTCGTCTCGGTTCGCCGCCAATACCGCGAAGGCACGCTGGTCCTGGAAACCGAATATGAAACCAGTACGGGCGCCGTTGTCGCCGTCGTCGACTGCATGCTGACGCGCGCGGAGACGCCGCGCCTGTTGCGCATGGTCGAAGGGCGGCGCGGCACTGTCGCGATGCAGCTCGAGCTGGTGCTGCGCTTCGACTACGGCAGCATCGTCCCGTGGGTGCAGAGCGAAGGAAACGGCCTGACTGCGATCGCCGGTCCCGACTTGGTGCGCCTGCAGTCGGACATCGCGCTGCGCGGCGAAAACTTTCGCACCGTCGGTGAATTCGAAGTCGCGGCCGGGCAGCGCGTTTCCTTTGCGCTCAGCTGGGGGCCATCGTTCGTCACCGATCCGCTGTCGGACATCGACGTGCCCAAGGCCATCGACCAGACCGCCGACTGGTGGCGGCAATGGTCGGCACGCGCCGACTACGATGGGCCGCATCGCGCCGCCGTGGTCCGCTCGCTCATCACACTCAAGGCGCTGACCTACGCCAAGACCGGGGCGATTGTCGCCGCACCGACGACCTCTCTGCCCGAACAATGGGGCGGCGAGCGCAACTGGGACTATCGCTATTGCTGGCTGCGCGACGCGACCTTCACGCTCTACGCGTTCTTGCAGTCGGGCTACACCGAGGAGGCGCTCGCGTGGCGCGATTGGCTGCTGCGCGCGATGGCGGGCCGCCCGGATCAATCCAAGGTGATGTACAGCGTCCTGGGCGACCGTCGCATCGAGGAGGTGGAGCTGCCGTGGCTGGCGGGATTTCACGATTCCAAACCCGTGCGCATTGGCAATGCAGTGCACGAACAGCTGCAGCTCGATGTCTATGGTGAAGTGTCCGATGCGCTTTATCTCAGCCGGCGCGTCGGCCTCGACGAAGATGCCAAGGTCTGGGCGCTGCACACCAAGCTGGTGGAATTTTTGGAAGAGTCCTGGCGCTGTCCCGACGAAGGCATCTGGGAGGTGCGCGGGCCGCGCCGCGATTTTACGCACTCCAAGGTCATGACCTGGGTGGCGTTCGATCGTGCCGTCAAGATGATTGAGCGCTTCGGCCTGAGCGGACCGCTGCAAAAGTGGCGCGCGATCCGCGACGAGATCCATGCCGACGTCTGCCAAAAGGGCTACGACGCGGAGCTCGAATCGTTCGTGCAGTACAACGGCGCGCGCGAGACCGACGCCAGCCTGCTGCTCATTCCGATTGTCGGCTTTTTGCCGGCCGACGACCCGCGCGTGCATGGCACTGTGCGGCTGATCGAAACGACGCTTCTGGCCGATGGGCTGGTGCGCCGCTACGCGACCAAGACGAAGACCGACGGTTTGCCGCCCGGCGAAGGATGCTTCTTGCCGTGCAGCTTTTGGTTGGCCGATGCGTACATGTTGATGGGGCGGAAGGACGAGGCGCACGCCCTGTTCGCGCGTTTGGTCGGGCTGTGCAACGACGTGGGGCTCTTGGCCGAGGAGTACGACACCGGCGAAAAGCGCTTCGCCGGAAACTTCCCGCAAACCTTTTCGCACGTGTCGCTGGTCAATACCGCGCGCAATCTTTTGGGCAAGGACGGACCGGCCAAGCATCGTGGCGGCACAAAGGGCGACCCGAGCGACGGCATGTAGCCACGGGTGGTGCCAGGTCAGGCGTCTTGCCAGCGCGCCGTCCCACTTTGAGCTATGAGTGTCGGCATGGACTCTCCTTCGCCGACTGCGGCGCGGCCGGCGCGGCCTCCCGGCGGCCCCAAAGCGGTGCTCCGCGCCATCGGCTACCTCCGTCGCTACGGCGCGCAGACCGGAGGCGCCATCGTCGCCCTGTTGATCGTCTCGGCGGCCAACCTTGCCGCTCCGCAGATGATTCGCATGGCCATCGATCGCGGTTTGGCGCGGGGCGACGCACACGTAGTGCTGACGGCGGTCGGCGGCCTGGTGGCCATCGCCGCCGGACGCGGCCTGTTCAACTTCTTGCAAGGCTACCTGGCTGAGCGCGCCTCGCAGGGCGTGGCCTTCGACCTGCGCGACGGCCTGTTCACGCGCATTCAGCGACTGAGCTTCAGCTACTACGACCAGGCGCAGACCGGCCAGCTCCTGACGCGGCTGACCAACGACGTCGAGCAGGTGCGCGTGTTCGTTGGCTCGGGCGTCGTGCAGATGGCGGCGGCGCTGGTCATGTTGCTCGGCAGCATCGGCCTACTGGTCTACATCAACGGGCTGCTGGCCTTTTTTTCGCTGCTGTCGTTGGCGCCGATCTTTGTGCTGCTGAAGCGCTTCGTCGGCAAGATGGGCCCGCTCTTCGGCACGGTTCAGATCTCGCTCGCCAAGCTCAACACGATTTTGCAGGAGGACTTGCGCGGCATCCGCGTGGTGCGCGCCTTTTCCGCCGAGGCGCACGAAGCGGCGCGCTATGGCCAGGTCAACCTCGCACTGCGCGATCAGAACCTGCAGCTGGTCGACGCCGTCTCCAACAATTTTCCCTTCATCACCTTCTTTGCCAACCTCGGAACGCTGGTCGTGGTCGGCGTCGGCGGCTGGCTAATCTTCGGGCAGCGGCTGTCGCTGGGCGAGCTCTTGGCGTTCAACAGCTATCTCGCCTTTTTGCTGATGCCCATCATGACCATGGGCTTTTTGGCCGCACAAATGGCGCGGGCGGGCGCCTCGGCGCTGCGCGTCTTCGAGCTGCTCGACACCACCGTCGATGTCGCCGATGCACCGGACGCGGTTGCGTTGCCGCCTTTGGTCGGCCGCGTCGAGCTGCGTGATGTGCATTTCCGCTACGCGGGGAGCGAGCGCGAGATCCTGGCCGGCGTCAGTTTCGTCGCCGAGCCCGGCCAGATGGTCGCCATCCTGGGCACGACCGGGTCTGGCAAGAGCACAATCATCAATTTGATCCCGCGCTTTTACGAGGCTACGGGCGGCGCCGTCCTGGTCGACGGGCACGACGTCAAGAGCGTCACCCTGTCGAGCCTGCGCGGACAGCTCGGCATCGTGCTACAGGATGCGGTCCTGTTCTCGGGCACGATTCGCGACAACATCGCCTACGGCCGCCCGGAAGCAACCGCGGACGAAGTGCGCGCCGCCGCCGAAGCCGCGCAGGCCGCATCCTTCATCGACGCTCTGCCCAAGGGGTATGAGACGCTGGTGGGCGAGCGCGGCGTCGGCCTGTCGGGCGGCCAGCGACAGCGGCTGGCGATTGCGCGGGCGCTTTTGACCGACCCGCACCTCTTGATTCTCGACGACAGCACGTCCGCCGTCGACGCTGAGACCGAGGCTGCGATCCAGGCCGCGCTCGATCGCCTGATGCGCGACAAGCGACGCACGGCGATCGTCATCGCGCAGCGCATCTCCACCGTGCAGGACGCCGACCTGATCATCGTCCTTGAAGAGGGCAAGGTCGTCGCCCAGGGTCGTCACGAGGAGCTGCGTGCATCGAGCGAGCTGTACAACGAGATCATCGGCTCGCAGCTGCAGGCGCCGGTCGTTGCTGCGGCCCGCAGCGCCGTTGGGGGAGCGGCGTCATGAAGCCACCCGGCAGTCTGGCGGCGATGGCCGAGATGGAGAACGAGCGGGCGCGCAACCGCGGCCGTATCGCGCGCCGCCTGTTCGGCGAGCTCCTGCCCTACCGCGGGCTCATGGTTTCGGCGTTGCTGTTCATCGGCATCAGCGCCGTGTGTCAGGGGCTCGGCCCCTACCTGGTGAGCCATGCCATCGATCACGACATCGGCCGCCACGACTCGCTCGGTCTTTTGCGCACCATGGCGCTTCTCTTAGTCGTCTACGCGACGGGGTCGTTGTCGTCGCGCGCGCAGGTTCGCCGCGTCGGCGCCGCCGGGCAGCACGTGTTGGCGACCATGCGCGTCCAGCTCTTCGAGCAGCTACAGGCACTGCCGCTCGGCTTTTTTGACTCGCGCCCGATCGGCGATCTGATGAGCCGCCTGTTGAGCGACGTCGACACGCTCAACCAGTTCTTCTCGCAGGGCCTGACCCAGCTCTTGGGATCGATCCTGGGTTTGTTAGGCGTGCTGGTCGCGATGCTGGTGCTCAATCCGCGGCTGGCCTCGGCGTGCTTCGTGATCATTCCGATCATGCTCCTGACGACCTGGTTCTTCGCCGCTCGCGCCCGCCGCGCCTATCGCAAGACGCGCGAGACCGTCGGCGACGTGACCGCCGAGCTGCAGGAGGAGATCGGCGGCGTGCGCCAGGCGCAGGCGTTCAACCGCACCGAGCGCAACATCGAGCGCTTCCGCACGCGCAACGCGGCCAACCGCGACGCCAACGTCTCGGCGACGGGAATCACCAGTGCGTTCTCACCGGCAATCGATGTTCTGTCGACGTTGTCGACGGCGCTGGTCATCGGCTACGGCGGGTCGATGGTGCTGCACCATCAGATGAGCATCGGCCTGTTGGCGGCGTTCTTGATTTACGTACAGCAATTCTTTCGGCCGGTGCAGCTCGCCGCGTCGGTCTACACGCTCATGCAATCGGCGCTGGCCGGGGCCGAGCGGGTGTACGCGATTCTCGACGAGACCCGCGAGCCGGCCGACAGCCCGACGGCGACGCCGCTGCCAAATCGTGCGCAGGGGCGCATCACGTTCGACCACGTGACGTTTGGCTACGACCCGACGCAGCCAGTGCTGCACGACGTCAGCTTCGAGATCGCCGCCGGCCAGACCGTCGCGGTGGTCGGGCGCACCGGCGCCGGCAAGACGACCATCGCCAGCCTGCTACCGCGCTTTTACGATCCGGCGAGCGGCACGGTTTCGCTCGACGGGCGTGATCTGCGCACGCTGACCCGCGCCAGTGTCCGTCGCCAGATGGCGATGGTGTTGCAGGAGCCGTTTCTCTTTTCCGGCACCATCGCCGAAAATATCGGCTACGGAAAAATGGACGCGACGCGCGACGACATCGAAAACGCAGCGCGGACTGTCCATGCACACGGTTTCATCGCGGCGCTGCCCAAGGGCTTCGATTCGCTGCTCGGCGAAGGCGGGGCGACGCTGAGTCAGGGGCAGCGGCAACTTTTGGCGTTCGCCCGCGCGGTGCTCGCCAATCCGCGCGTGCTCATCTTGGATGAGGCCACGGCCAACATCGACACGCGCACCGAGACCCTGATTCAGACCGCGCTGACCCAGCTCGTCGCAGGTCGTACGAGCATTGTGATTGCACACCGACTGAGCACTATCCGCGGCGCGGATCTGATCTTGGTGATCGACGCCGGCCGCATCGTCGAGCGCGGCACGCACGACGAGCTGTTGGCCAAAGGGGGCCTATACGCCGATCTCTACCGAAGACAATTCCGCGAGCCACGCGCGGCGTAGGCCGTGGTTACCCGCCGCTACCTTAAAGCCGTGATGGCTTGGTAGATCGCTTCGTGCGTGGCCGGGCAGCCCAGCTCCACGACTTGGCCAGGCTCGGCCCCGAACGCGGCGACGGCGTCGCGGATCGCTTCGCGCACGCTGAGGGCCAGCATCAATGGCGGCTCCCCGACGGCTTTACTGCCATGGATCGTCCCGGCCTGCGCCGCATCGGGTAAAAGCTCGACGTTGAGCTCGAACGGCGCGTCGCTGAACGCTGGGATCTGGTAGGTGCTGGCCGAGTGGGTCAAGAGGCGCCCGCGCGCGTCCCATTTGAGCTCCTCGCCGGTCAACCAGCCGACGCCCTGCACGAAGCCACCTTCGATCTGACCGCGGTCGATGTCCGGATGGAGCGAATCGCCGACGTCGTGCAGGATATCGACACGACGCACGCGCTTCATGCCGCTGTAGCCGTCGACCTCGACCTCGGAGACCGCCGCGCCGAACGCAAAATAGTAGAACGGCCGGCCGCGCCCGCTCTGCTTGTCGTAGGCGATGCCTGGGGTCTTGTAGTAGCCGGTCGCGCTCAGGCTGATCTGCTCCAGGTGCGCACGGTCGCACAGCGCCGCGAAGGGCACCTTCTCGGTGGGATGATCGCTGCAGTAGATCCAGCCGTCGGCAAAGCAGATCTTGGCCGGATCGATCTCGCCAGCAATGCCGCGGTCGGCGAGAATTTTTTGCGCCACCGGCAAAAGGCGCTCACGCAAGGTCAGGCACGCCGCACGTACCGCCGCGCCATTGAGATCCGCGCCCGCGCTGGCTGCTGTCGCACTGGTGTTCGGAACCTTGTCGGTCTGCGTCTTCATGACCCGCACCTCGGAGGCGCGCAGCCCGAGCTCGCGCATCGCGACGCCGGCCATCTTGGTATACAGGCCCTGACCCATCTCGGTGCCGCCGTGATTGACCTGCGCGGTACCGTCTCGGTAGAGGAGCACCAATGCACCGGCCTGATTGAGGAACGACGCGGTGAACGAGATGCCGAACTTGACCGGCGTCATGCCCAGGCCGCGCTTGATGCGCGCGCTGTGCCGGTTGTAGTCGTCGAGCTCGCGGCGGCGCTCCTCGACGGCCGCGCTGCGCTCGAGCGTGGCCCAGATCTTTTCGATGCGGTTGTCGTCGATGTGCTGGCCGTAGTGAGTGGTATTGCTCTCGCCGGTGCCGCGATACAGATTCCGGTGCCGCACGGCCTCGGGCCGACGACCGAGCGTGCGCGCCACCCGATCGATGATCTCCTCGATCACAACCATTCCTTGCGGCCCGCCGAAGCCGCGAAACGCGGTGTGCGACACACAGTGCGTCTTGGCGACACGCCCGACGACGTCGACCGCGGGAATGAAATAGGAGTTGTCGATGTGAAACAGCGCGCGATCGCAAATCGACTCGCTCAGGTCGAGCGCCCAGCCACCGTCGGAGACGAGCGAAGCGACCAGTGCCAGGAGCCTGCCGCTCTCGTCGAACCCGACGCTGTACTGCACCAAAAAGGGGTGGCGCTTGCCGGTCAGCTGCATGTCGACGTCGCGGTCGAGTTGCACGCGCACCGGACGCTTGGTGACGGTCGCCGCCAGCGCGACCAGCGCCGCCCAGCCGTTGCCCTGTGTCTCTTTGCCGCCAAAGCCGCCGCCCATGCGCGGCGAGCGCACGACCACACGGTGGCGTGGCAGATGGAGGACGTGCGACACCACGGTCTGAATCTCCGACGGATGCTGCGTTGAAGATGCGACGAAAATATCGCCGTCGTCGCCCAGCTCGGCCCACGCCGCCTGGGCCTCGAGGTAAAAATGCTCCTGCCCGCCGATGGCGATGGTGCCGCTCAGCGTGTGCGGGCTTTGGGCCAGCGCGGCCGCGGCATCACTCCTACGAATGTGGTGTGGCTCGGTGTGAAAGCTTTGGGCCGCAATCGCCGCCTCGAGGCCGACAATCGCTGGCAGCACCTCGTAGTCGACCTCGACGAGCGCCGCTGCCTGGCGGCAGATCTCGTAGGATTCGCCGACCACGACCGCGACCATGTGGCCGTGGAAGCAGACCTCGTCCTTGGCCAGGAGCGTCTCGTCGTGGCGCACGGCCCCGACGTCGTTGGTGCCGGGAATGTCCTCGGCCATGAGCACCGCGGCCACCCCCCGAAGCGCGCGCGCCGCGGTCGCGTCACGGCGCAAGATCTTGGCGTGCGCATGCGGCGACAGGACCGGCCACAGCTCGAGCATCGCGCCCCGCCGATGCGCCTCGTCGTCGACGTAGCGCGCCCCGCCGGTGACGTGACCGCGGCCACTTTCGTGATGCAGCGTGCGTGACGAATCGGCCGTCGGCGTCGCCTTGGGCGTGCGAGCAAAGGCCAGCGCGCCGTCCTGCGCCTCGCTCGATTCGCCGCGGAAAAATTTCTCGAGCAGGCTGACGATCAGCCCACGGCGATACGCAGAGCCACTGCGCACATCGTCGATCGGCGCGAGCTCCTGGCCGAGAAGCGCGCTGGCCTCGGCGAGCAGAGTCTCCATCTGCATCGTGACCGGACGCGAAAAGGTCCGACCGAGCAGGAGCGCCTCGGTGCTGAGCGCTCGAATCGGCGTCGCCGCTACGCCGCCGTAGGCCAGCCGCGCCCGCACGATCTTGTCGCTCTCATCGAGGTCGAGGCAAAAACCGGCAGCCACGATACTGATGTCGAGCTCGCGCCGTTTACTCACCTTGAAGGTGTCGACGATGCGCCGCGCGGGCACGGGCGCGTCGGGCACGTCGATCGCACGCACCATCTCGCCCGGCTGCATCGCCGTCTTGCGATAGGCCACGAAAAACTCGGCCAGCGGCAGCTCACGCTCGACGATCGCACCCGACCTGTCGAGCTTGGCCAGCAGCACCCGGGCATCGAGCGCCAGCAGCACCGGCGCCAGGTCACCGATGGGCGACGCCGTGACCAGGTTCCCCGCGACCGTCGCGCGATGGCGAATCTGCCGCGAGGCAAAGACCCACAGCATCTTGTCGAGCGCCGGGATGCTGCCGTCGAGCGCCTCGGCGACCGCGGTCAAGGTCGCCGCACCGCCGATTCGCCAGCCGCGCTCACGTCGCTCGACCGCGCGTAGCTCGTCGACCGCCTCGGTCGAAATCAGCCGCGGAAAGGCCTTTTGCTTCTTGTTGAGCTCGACGCCAATTTCGGTGGCGCCGGCGATCAGCTGCGCGGTTGGATGCTCGGCCATCAACGCCAAGAGCGACGACAACGTGGTCGGCCGAAAAAATCGCTCATCGCAGGCGCTGTAGTCGAGCGGCAGCACGGCCGGCGCCGAGCTCAACAGCCGAATCGAAAACAGATCGCCGGCCTTTTGCCTATCGCGCGCATCGAGCGCGTCGGCCATGGCGTCGCGAATCGGCCGATAGCCGGTGCAGCGGCACAAGTTTCCGTGCAGCTGCTCGGCGATTTTTTCCGGCGTCGTGCTGTGCAGCTCGTCGCGGTAGTAGCCCTCGAACATCGAGGCGACAAAGCCGGGTGTGCAGTATCCACACTGCGATCCGTAGCGCTCGACCATCGCCTGCTGCACCGGGTGCAGCGTGTCGCCGCTGGCCATGCCCTCGACGGTGACCACCTCTTTGCCGGCGAACATCGGCACGAGCGCGATGCAGCTATTGATCGCCCGATAGGTGCGCGTTCCGTGCGCGTCCTGCTCGACCACGGCCACGGTGCAGGCGCCGCAGTCACCCTCGGCGCAACCCTCTTTGCTGCCGGTCAGGCCATTGTCGCGCAGCCAGCGCAACAGCGTCGTGTGTGGCGCGACCCCGCTGACACTGAACGAGCGGCCGTTGACCTCTAGCGAAAAGGTGTCGGACATGAACGCTCGCCAGTATAGCCTGCGGTCCTCATGGAAAGCCCCAAGCCGCATCACTGGACGTTCTTTTGC
>JBBQIO010000014.1:0-14728 GCA_038325015.1 Polyangia bacterium | reverse complement strand
TTGGTCGTCGCGCTCGATTTTTCGCGCAGCATGTTGGCGCGCGACGTCTATCCCTCGCGGCTCGATCGCGCCAAGGCCGAGCTCGACCGATTGATCGATCGACTACGCGGTGACCGGCTGGGACTGGTCGCCTTCGCCGGCGAAACCATGTCCTACCCGCTGACCGTCGATTACGAGGCCGCCAAGCTGTTTTGGCGCGATCTGGGCCCTGACGACATGCCGGTCGGCGGCACCGATCTGGGCCGCGCAATCCGCGCCAGCCTCGAATTGCTGCAGCGCGGAAAAAAGGCCGGCGACAAGCGCAAAGGTGCCCAGGTGATCCTCCTTTTGACGGACGGAGAGGACACCGAAGGGCAGGGGATGGCGGCGGTCAAAGAGGCAGCGGCGGCCGGCGTTCGTGTCTACACCATCGGCATCGGCACCACCGATCGGCCGTTCGTACAGCTCTACGACGACAAGGGCACGGCCGCCGGATTTTTGACCGGCGCCAACGGGGATCCCGTGCGCGTGGGGCTGGATGAGGGCATGCTCCGTCAGATGGCCGCGGCGACGCAGGGTGAATATTTCGCGCTCGATGTGCGCCATTCTGGCGTCGAGCGCGTGCAGGCCGCGATCGCCGGGCTCGAACGCACGCAGGAGGAGGCGCGTTTTGAGCGCGAGCCCGAGGATGTCGGGCGCTGGGCGCTGTTGCCGGCCTTTTTCCTTTTGCTGATCGAGGCGACGGCGAGCGAGCGGCGACGCGTACGGATGGCCAGAGCGACCGCTGACGCGACTCGCACGGGAGGCGCGTGATGCGCGCCGGGCGGCTGCTCCTACTCGTGGTCCTGTGGCCGGCGCTGAGCGGCTTCGATCTTTTCTTGCGTCGCGATCCCAACCTCGAAGAGGGCAATCGCGCGCTGGCCGACGGCAAGGCGGAGGCGGCGTTGCAGGCCTACGACCGCGCCGCCAGCGAGCTGCCCGACGAGCCGATCGTGCGCTTCGATCGCGGGACGGCGCTGTACGCGCTGGGTAAATACCCCGAGGCGCAAAAGGAGTTTCAGCGCGCGGCCGAGGCGCACGATGCCGGGCTCAAGGCCGACGCCTACTACAACATGGGCAATTCGCTCTATCAAGAGGAGCGCTTCAAAGAGGCGCTCGACGCCTACAAGCACACGCTCGGCCTGCGTTCGGATGACCGGCGCGCCAAGTGGAACCTCGAGCTCGCGCTCCGCCAGCTGCAGCAGCAGCAGCAAAAACAGCAGCAAAAACAGCAGCAGGCGCAGCAAAAGAGCGCCGAGCAGAAGCCGCAAGATCAGGGGCAAGGCCACGAGGCGCCGGGCACGCCGCCGCCCAAGCAGGACGAGCAGCAGGCCAACGGCAGCGCGAATGCGCCGCAGCCCAGCGAGACAGATCAGCAGGCCAAGTCGGGTGAAGGCAAGGAGCCGGCCGATAAAAAAGACAACGAAAAAAATGGCACTAAAGATACCGTGACAAAAAAGGACGAAAAAGAAAATAAAGACAATAAAGCTAAAAATGGCGCGGCAGGTCACGAGGCGCGCGAGATCGACCGTCAGGACGCCGAGGCCGTGCTCGACGCGCTCGAACGAGTCGAGCCGACGGTGCAAAAAGATTTGGCGCGGCGACGCGCCGGCGATCGCCGGCCGACGCGGGATTGGTAGCCGATGAGCCGTTCGCTCGCATCGACCGCCCTCGTGCTGCTCTTGGCGACGCCCGCCGTGGCCGCGCCGGTGCGCCTCGATGCCCGACTTTCGGCCGAGGAGGGCGCCGTCGGCCAGCCGATCGAGCTGACCGTCACCGTCGAGCACGACGGCGCCCAGACACTGGACAGCTATCGCGCTCCGACCGCGCCCGACTTCGATCTGCAGCACGCCGGCAATTCGCAGCAGGTCCAGATGAGCATGTTCAACGGACAGCAGACGGTGCGCGTCGTCGAGGAGCACACCTACATCTTGGTTCCGAAGAAGCGCGGCAATCTGGCGATCGGGCCGGCCACGGCGCGCTTCGAGGGGCAGGAGCTGCACACCCGTGCATTGACGCTGCACGTCTCGCCGGCTCCCAAGGGTGGCGCACCGCAGAGCGTTCCGCTCAGCGGCATGCCGCTCGGCAACCCGCTGTTTCAGCCGCTGACCGCCGCGCCCGAGAACCTCAAAGGGGGCGAGGACCTCTTTTTGGACGCGCGCGTCGACAAGCCGACGGTTTACGTCGGCGAGCAGGTGACCGCCACCTGGCGGCTCTACACGCAGACCGACATCCTGCGCTACCGGCCGCTCACCGAGCCCAAGTACGAAGAGTTCTGGAGCGAGGATCTGTTCGGCGCGCAGCAGCGGCTGGCCTGGGACCATCAAGTCGTGCGCGGCCAGGAGTACTCGGTCGCCGTGCTGATGAAAAAGGGGCTGTTTCCGCTCAAGGCCGGCAAGCTGACCATCACGGCGCTCGATGCCGAGACGACCACCATGCAGAGCGCGTTTTACGCCAACGCCTCGGCGGAGCGACGTTCGCCGGCGCTCACGGTCGAGGTAAAGCCACTCCCCGTCGGAGGGCGACCGAGCGGATTCGAGCCGGCCAACGTCGGACAGTTTCAGCTCACCGCCGAGGTCGATCGCAATTCCGTCCGTGCCGGTGAGGCGGTGACGTGGAAAGTCACGCTGCGCGGTACTGGCAACATCCGCAACGTCCGGCTGCCCAAGCCGGTCCTCGACGGCTTTCGCGCGTACGATCCGGCGGTCAAGGAGCAGGTCCTGACCGACGGCGACGTGGTTCACGGCGAGAAAACTTACACTTTCTTGGTGATGCCCGAGCGCGGCGGTGCGCTGACGTTGCCGGCGCTGGAGCTGGCCTGGTTCGATCCGCGCAGCGCGCGCTATCAGGTGAGCCGCACGCCGGCGCTCACCGTGAACGTGATCGGCGATCCGTCCAAGCTCGGCGAGACCAGCATCGCCGGCGCCGACAAAGACAATGTGCTGGGCATGCAGATTCGCCCGATTCGCGCGCGCGAAAAGGTGCACACCAACTGGGGCGCGGCGCTGGTGCGCGGGCGGCTTGCGACCGGCTTGCTCGCCGGGCCGCCGCTCGGCTGGCTGCTGATCCTGATCGGCGATGGTCTGCGCCGGCGCCTGGCCCGCGAGACCGCTCGCTCCAAGCGTCGTCGTGCGCAGCGCGCGGCCCGTCGCCGTCTGCGCGCGGCCGAGTATCACATTAAGGTGCA
The DNA here is from genome assembly GCA_038325015.1 of Polyangia bacterium. Taxonomy (GTDB): domain Bacteria; phylum Myxococcota_A; class Polyangia; order Palsa-1104; family Palsa-1104; genus JBBQIO01. Next base: position 11,523 of record JBBQIO010000014.1, on the reverse strand, counting down.
GCGGCCGTCGCCCTTCTTCGGCGAGTGCGCGCGCGCAATCTACGAGCATCTGGAATATCGCTTGGGCGCCAAGGTCGAGGCCCTGACGCTGAGTGAGCTGCGCACGCGCCTGGTCGAGCGCGGCTTCGGCAAGGACGTCGCCGAGGCGGTGGTCAAAGAGCTCGAGAACTGCGATCTGGCGCGCTTCGCTCCGTCGGCATCCGGTCCGGGCGAGATGCGCGCGGCGCTGCGACGGGTCAAGACGCTCCTCGGCCTGATTGAAAAGGTGCGCCAGGTCGGTTCTGGGTCGGCGAACGATCGGGAGGCGGCATGAAGATCCTGTTCGTCGCACTGTTTGTGTGCACTGCAGCATGCAGCATTGCCTGGGCCGGCGACCCCGAGCTAATGGTTTCGACCGACGCCATCTTCCGCCGCGGCAACGACGCCTACTTTCATGGCCGCTATGCCGAGGCGGTCGAGGCCTACGAGCAGGTGGTCGCGCTCGGCGTGCGCTCCGAGGACCTGTACTACAATCTGGGCAACGCGCACTTCAAGGCCGGTCAGCTTGGCCCGGCGATCTACGACTACGAACGCGCGCTTCTCCTCGACCCGGGTCAGGACGACGCGCAGTTCAACTTGAAAGCGGCGCGCGAGCAGGCCAAGCGGCGCGGCGAAGATCGCCTCGTCGGCGCCGAGGGGACGCCGCTGTGGCTCCGCGTGCTTCTGCCGTTTACCGTCGGTGTCCTGGCGTGGACCTTCTTCAGCTTGTGGCTCGGGCTGTTCGCGCTGCTAATCGCTTTGCGCTTTTTGCCGTCGGGTTTTTTGCGCGTCGGACTCTTGGCTGTGCTGGCATTCTGGATCATCGGAGTCGCGGTCGCCGGCGTGCTGCTCGGCGGGCGCTACTACGTCGCCGAACGGGTGCAGGAAGCGGTCGTCCTGCCCGACTCGGCGCCGGTCAAAGAGGGGCCAGACGCGAACTATCAATCGTCGTTCGGTGTGCATGCCGGGCTGCGCGTGCGGATCACCGAAAAGGAGCAGGACTGGGTGCGCGTGCGCCTGTCCAACGGGCTCGAAGGTTGGTTGCGCGAGCAGGACCTAGGCCGGCTTTAAGGCCGCTTTAGTCGGCTAGCACCCACCCGTCGGCGGTTTCCACTGCCCGTCCATCGTCGCGCAACTTGCAGAGATGCGCTTCGAGCGAGCGAGCGCCGAGCGGCCACGACGACGGCGCGACGTCCGAGTAGACACGCGGCACCAGCGCCGCGACCGATTGTGGCGAATCATCGAGCGCGGCCACGACGCGCGCCTCACGCATCAATCGATGTTGCACGTAGAAATCGAGCCGCGCCGCGCCGTCCGCAATCAGGGCGCCGTGCGCCGGTATCAAGATGCCGCCAGCCCGCGCGGACAGGCTGCGCAGCGACGCCAGATAGGCACTCATATCGCCGCCGTCGTCGGGCTCGACGACGATCGTCCCGACCGTGGCGATCATGTCACCGGCGATGATCGCCTGTGACGCGCCGTCGTAGACGCACAGATGGCCCGGCGCGTGGCCCGGTGTGAACAGCACCTCGACCCCGCTCGGCCCGTACGCCAACGACTCGCCCCCGACGAGCGCCTCGTCGATGGCGACCGCACCGATGCGCAATGCGGTCAGGGGATGTGCGGCCACCGGAACCTGCCAACGGCGCCGCAGCGCGGGGATACCAGCCACATGATCATGATGATGGTGTGTCACCAAGATGCGATCGATCGGCTCACCGGCACTCGCCAGCTCGTCGATCAGCGCCTCCAGTCGCGCCTCCTCCTCGGGATACGGGCTGCCGGGATCGATCACGAGCCAGCCCGCCCGGCCCTTGATGAGCACCGCATTGGTGTGCGTCGCCGGCAAAAGGGTCGGTGAGCGCAGCGCCAAGACGCGAATCCACGGTGCCTTGACGAGCGGCTGGCCGTCCAGCGCGTCGTTGACCTGATGCGTCGTAGCCGACATGGCCGACCCTGTGTGCTCCTCGTCGGTGCTCATTTTCCCGTGACTGTGCGCGCTAGCTTGGTACTATTGGAGCGTAGTGGACCGAGGGTGGCAATGACCAATGTGACGGCGCGGAAAATCCGCGATCACGGACGGGAAAGGTCGGCGGTCGGCGTAGGCCGGATCTACCGCGGCTTCCTCGTCAGCTATCCCGTCGTTGGACGGGGCATGGTCATTTTCCGCGACCCGAACGGGCACCGCATGATCACGACGGCGGTCCGCCGCATCTTGGTCGACGCCGACGGCGAAGTGCTCTACGTCGAGACCGAGAACAGCGTGTACCGCCTGCATTTGCATCCGACTGCGCCGGCCAGGCCGCAAGAGGCGGCCTAACCGGTAGCGTGCGGGTCAGACGACGCGGCACAAGACGAACTTGAGATAGCGCCCTTCGGGGAAGGCCGGCGGCACGGGATGGTCGGCGCCTTGCGAGGCGACCTCCAGGACCTGCAGGCGACGACCGGCGTCTTTGGCGGCCGCGGCCAGCATGCGCTCGAACGCCTCGTCGTCGACCAGCTGCGAGCAGCTGCAGGTGGCCAGAAGGCCGCCGTCGGTGACCGCATTCATGCCCAAGAAGTTGAGCCGCTGATAGCCCTTGATCGCCGCGTCGAGGTCTTTTTTGGCACGGGCGAATTTCGGCGGGTCGAGGACGACCAAGTCGAAGCCCCGCGGTGTCGCCAGCTCGAGGTAGCGAAACGCGTCCGCCTCGACGGTGGTCAGGGCCACGTGGTTGAGCTCAGCGTGGCGGGCTGCTCGTTCCAGCGCACGCGCCGACGAATCGATCGACGTGGCCTCTTTGGCGCCGCCCTTGAGCGCGGCGAGCGCGAAGCCGCCGGCGTAGGTGTAGACGTCGAGCACGCGTGCGCCGCTGCTGAGCTGCTGCACGCGGCGGCGGTTTTCGCGCTGGTCCAAAAACATGCCGGTCTTCTGACCGTGCAGCGGATCGACTTCGAGTGCGACGCCATTTTCGCGGCAGGCGACGACGCTGGCCTCGCCCTCGAGCGCGCTGCCACGCACGACCCGTGTCGCCGAGGCGAACCCCTCGAGCTGCGCGAAGCCGCCGGCCGAGACCTCGACGATTGCGCGCGGCTTGAGCTGCGCCGTCAACGCGTCGTAGATCTCGACCTCCATGCGCTTGGCGCCGAGCGCCGTGAACTGCACCGCGCAGACATCGCCGTAGACGTCGACGATCACGCCGGGCAGGCCGTCACCCTCGGAGTTGACCAGGCGATAGGCGTTGGTCTCGGCCGACGGCAGACCGATGCGCGCGCGCAGGCCGATGGCCTCTTTGACCCGACGCGCGATCAGCGTCGCGTCGACCGACTCATCGAGCAGCGTGATCATGCGCGCGCGAATCTGCGAGCGCGGATTGTAGAACGCGCGGCCGATGAAGCGTCCCTCGACGTCGCCGACGGTGACCACGTCGCCGGGCTCAGCGTTGCCCTCGGTGCGCTCGATGGCGCCGGAGTAGACCCAGGGATGACCGTGCCACAGCGGATTCGCGCGACCGCGCTTCAATAGGAGACGCATGGGGCGGGCCTATACCACGATCTGGTAAAAGGGGAGGATCATGGCGAGCCGTTCCAAAGTGTTGGTCAGCGTGGCCCTGCTCGTTCTCGGTGCGCCGCGGATCGGTCGCGCTCAGAGCGATGCCAGCCCAGCACCCACAGTGCACAATGCCGGAGACGGCGAGAAGCTGCTCGCCGAGCCGGCGCCGTCCGGCTACACGCCGTCGTGGCAGCTCGCGGGCGCGTCGCCGTCGCCGCTTCCGATTGGGGTCCAGCCCAAAGACCCGCTGCCCAGGTGGCGCCTGTCGGCGGCCGCGATTTTGGCCGTCAATCTGGGGCGGCTGCCGTCGCCGCTGGGCAAGCTTGGCTACGGCGCCGAGGTCGGGCTGACCGGTGGTTTTTTTGCCCTCGGTGGAGCGCGCCTCGGCGTGGCCTTTGACTTCACCTACGCGCGCATCGAGACGCACCAGAGCCCGATGCCCGGTGGCACGCTCTTGGGCGCCTCCGGTCAGGCGATTTTCGGCGCCGGACTCATTCTCGATGGGCGGATCGGTCGCGTGCGACCGTTTTTTTCGCTCGAAGCTGGGTTGGACATCACGCAACGCACCATCGAGTCGCAGTCACTCGAAGGGGCACTCGCTTTTAAGACCCCTGTCGATGTGCTCGGCGTCCTGCGCTTTGCCGGCGGCTTCAGCGTGCTCCTGGCGCGCAATATCGATCTCGGGCTGCGCGCGGACATCGACGCCGTGTTCGGCGGCCCCGAGGCCGGAGCTCCGTCGCGTGGCGTCTTCTCGCCCGGCCTGCTCACACTGGGCCTCGAGCTCGGCTTCCGGATTTAGAGCAATTGGTGCGGGTTTGCCAATCGCCGATTCGGCAGTACGCTCCCGCAACAGAATGAAAACGAATCAGCTCATTATCGCCCTCAACGTGCTCCTCTTCGGCGCGATGCTGGCTGTGGCTGGAACCGGCCAGATTGCCCAATTCTCGACGGAGACGCTGCTGCGCTTCGGCGCCAATTATGGGCCGTTGGTGCGCGACGGGCAGTGGTGGCGAATGGTCTCGGCGATGTTCATCCACGTCACGCCGCTGCACCTGGCGATGAACATGATCGCGCTCTACCAGGTCGGCGTGGTGCTCGAACCGCACTTTGGCCGGGTCCGCTATGTGCTGGTTTACGTCCTGGCCGGGCTCGGCGGATCGGTGGCATCGATCGCCTGGAACTGGAATCATCCGGTGGTCTCGGCGGGCGCGTCGGGCGCGATCGCGGGGCTGATCGGCGCGGGCGTTGTTGCCGGCCACCTCATCGGCAACGCTTCGGCGATCAACTACCGCAACGCGATGCTGCGCTGGATTGCATTGATCGCGCTGTACGGCTTCATCGGTCATATCGACAACGCTGCGCACCTGGGCGGACTGATCGTTGGTGCCGGCGTCGCTTGGCTGCTCGACCGCGGCGGCGCGGCGTTGGTGCAGCGCCACGATCAGAAGGGGGCAGGGCTGGAATCGGTGTTTGTCTTGGCGCTGGTCGGCATGAGCTTCGGGCTGGCGGCGCGCGCGCAAAAGGACGCCTTGACCGTCGAGGCGGAGGTCAATCGCGGCGTCGAGCAGGCGCAGAACGGCCAGAACGACGAGGCCATCGCCTCGTACCGTCGCGCGCTGCGCATGAACCCCAACGAGAGCGTGGCGCATTTCGATCTCGCGCTTAGCCTGGCGCACAAAAAAGAGTACGCAGAGGCCGCGAGCGAAGCACGCCGGGCGACGCAGCTCGACGCCAAGAACCGGTCGGCGTTCACCATTTTGGCCGACGCCGAGCAGCACCTGGGCCATCTGGACGCCGCCGAGCAGGCCAACAAAGCCGCGCTCGCGCTGGCGCCCGCCGAGCCGCCCCCAACACCTGCGACGCCCCCGACGCCTCCTACACAATAACGCTTGGCGCCCGCGGTTTTCAGCGGGGGCGCCGACTATTTCGGCACGATGTTGCCGCGCTCCAGCTCCTCTTTGCGATACGCGTCGAGCGCGCCCAAGAACGCTGGCACAAGCTCCGGATCGAATTGCGCCCCGGCGCAACGTTCCAGCTCGCTCACCGCGACCGAATGGGGCAGCGCCCGGCGATACGCACGATCCGAGGTCATGGCGTCGTACGTGTCGGCGATGGCCACGATGCGCCCGAGCAAGGGAATGTTGTCGCCCATCAGCCCCTGCGGATAGCCCGACCCATCCCAGTTTTCGTGGTGACAAAACGCGCCCGGAATCAGCTCTGCCATCGACGGGATGGGCTCGAGGATGCGCTTGCCCTTGGCGGGATGCGTGCGGAACATGGTCAGCTCTTCGGTCGTCAGCTTGCCCGGCTTGTTGAGCTTCTCGTAGCGGATGCCGATCTTGCCGATGTCGTGCATCAGGCCAGCCTGCACGATGCGCTCGACCTCGTCTTCGGCCAGCGCCAGGCCGCGCGCCGTCAGCGACGAATAAAAGCTGACCCGGTCCGAGTGACCACGCGTGTACTTGTCCGACTCTTCGAGGGCGTGCGCGAAGCCGATAATGGTCGCGCGAAAATTTTCGGCCAGCGACTGATTGGCCCGCACCAGGTGCTGGTTCTTGTCGACCAAGTCTTCGTACAGGCTGGCGTTCTCGACGGAGACCGCGGCCCGCGATGCGAGCACCGACAGCATCTTGCGCTGCCCCTCGGAGAACTTCGAACCCCGCCGATACGAATAGGCGTTGAGCATGCCGACGACGCGGTCACGCACCTTGAGCGGGATCGACACGAACGAGACGATGCGCCGCTCTTTGGGCGGCTCGTTGAAGAAGCGCAACGCGCGAATGCCGTGCGCCAAGATCGGGCGCTCGTCGCGATAGTGAGCGAGCAGCTCCTCCAAGTTGAGATGTCCGACCAGCGACTCTTTGCCCTCTTGCTCGTAGCGGCGCGTCTTTTCGACGAACTTGCCGGTCGCCGGATCGCGCAAGAGCAGCGTCGCCACGTCGGCCTGCACCTCTTCGAGCGCGGCGTCCAAAATGACCTCGAGGATGCGCTCCAGCGACAGTGACTGGGCGATCGCCTCGGACACTTTGTAGAGGCTGACCGCCTCTTTGAGGCGCAGATTTTCCGCCTGCAGCCGCTGCCGATCGAGGCCGCGCTCGACCACCCGCACCACATCCTCGATCTTGAACGGCTTCAAGATGTAGTCGTAGGCGCCCTTTTTCATCGCCTCGATGGCGGTCTCGACCGTGCCGAAGCCGGTCATGATCACCGTCAACACGTTGCTCTCGGTGCGACCGATGCGCTCCAAGAGCTCGATGCCGCCGATGCCCGGCATCTTGAGGTCGCTGATGACCAGGTTGTACGAGCGCCGCTCTAGCTCGGCCAGCGCGCTAGAGCCGTCCTCGACCGTGCGGACCACGTAGCCTTCCATGGTCAAAAAGTCCGACAGGATTTCGCGGATGACCTTTTCGTCATCCACCACCAGCACCCGAGGAGATTCCTCCTGACGCTGATATTCCATCACACGTCACTATATCTCAGCCGGGGGCCTTACGTCCATCGACGCCGGCCCGCTGGCAGGATAGAACCGAACGCGATGAGCTCCAAAGACGAAGGCAAGAGGCGTGCGCGGGGTGTCGCCCGTGAGCGCTTGCGCAGTGAAAATGCACCGCCGAAGTCAACCGCTCCGACGCGCTCGCACTCGAACAAGACGCGCAGGGCGGACCTTTTTTTTTGGCCACTCCTGACGCTAGCCGCGTTGCCGCGGATCTGGGCCGCATTCGCCGATCAGGGCCAGTTCTGGCCCGACGAGGTCTTCCAGACACTCGAGCAGGCGCATCGTTTGGCCTTTGGTTATGGCCTGATCCCGTGGGAGTTCAGCGACGGCGCGCGCTCGTGGCTGTTTCCCGGCGCGCTCGCCGCGGTTCTCAAAGTGGCCGCCTGGCTCGGTGCGAGGAGCGGCCTGACCTTGGTCATCGTTGCCAAGCTTGGGATGGTTGCGCTCAACCTGGTGGGAATCGGCGCGGCGATGCGTTTGGCAGAGCGGCTCGGCGGCAACCGCGACGAGCACCGGGTGGCGCCGAATGGAACTGTCGCGCTCATCCTGACCGGCCTTCTGTGCGCAACGTATCCGCCGCTCGTGGTGTTCGGGGCGCGCTGCATGACCGAGACCGCGTCGGCGACACTGCTCGTCTTGGCCGCGCTGTGGAGCTTGCCGGGAACCGAGCCGCAAAAAGTGGCGCGGGCCGGCGTGCTCGCCGGTCTGGCGATCTTCTTGCGCTATCAAAACGGCTTGTTTGCGGCCGGGCTATTGGTGTCGCTGCTCCTCGTCCGGCGCAACTGGCGCTCGGTGATCTATTACAGCGCGACCGCGTCGGCGGTCGGTGTGGCCGGTGGCCTGCTCGACTTTGTCACTTGGGGACAGCCGTTTCATTCGTTTGTGCGCTACGTGCAGTTCAACTTCATCGAAGGGCGCGCCGCAGGTTGGGGCACAGCACCGGCCGATTACTACGTCCAAACCTTTGCTTCATCGGTCGGCTTGCCTCTCGGAATCGTGCTTCTGGTCGGCCTCGTACTATCGCTGCGTCGCGCTCTAGCGCTCGGTCTGATCCTCTTCTTGTACGTTGTTATTCACAGCAGCGTCCCGCATAAAGAATTTCGCTTCATGCTGCCCATCATGCCGCTTGGCCTAGCATTGGCGGGGACCGGCCTGTCGTCCGCGCTACGACGGGTTACCGGCCAGGCGCAAAAGCTCGGGTACGCGCTTGTGGTCGGCGTCGCACTGGCGGTGGCGCTCGCCTATCAAACGACCCAAGCCACATTCCGCTCGCTCGGCCAGCCTGCCGGCCTGGGTGCCGAATTCAGTGGCGAAAATCATCCGTGGCACGCCGGCGAGGCGGTCAATCGCGCGCTCCTCGAAGCGGCGGCGCAACCCGCGCTGTGCGGCATCATCGTCGCCGGGGTTCATCCCGCTGTGACAGGCGGCTTTTCCTACTTACACCGGAACGTGCCGCTCCTATTTTATTGGCCGGGCGCACTGGGCGCTGCCAATTTCTATCTGGCGCGCGCCGGCATAGTGGCGCCCCCCGGTTACGGCGAAGTGTTCTCGGTCGACGATATGCGGCTATTTCGCCGACCGGGCGGCTGCACGGCGCCGCCCCGGGGGTACGACACGCTCATTCGTTGAGTTGCCCGCAGCTTCTTTTGCGGCGGGCTCAGTCGGTTCGGCCAGAGCAACGCCCATTCCCAGCGCAAGCACCGCGCCGACGAACCAGTAGTAGTTGAAGAAGGCCTGTTTATTGAAGGCAAAAAAGGCCAGATAGACGGCAGCGCCCGACAGTGTGGTTTCGCCGAGCGAGGCCTCACCCTGACTTCGGCGTGCTCGAAACACCGCGATGGCCATGACCAGCGCGGCCGCGCCAAAGCCGATCGCGGACGACGGCGCCTGTCCGGTCTTTTGACCGAACCAGGGCAGTACGGAAAGCGCGTCCCAGCGAAACGGCTGGTTAAACTGAAACGCAACCACACCTTGGAACAGCGCGTCCGGCCCCCAAATGAAAAACGGTAGTGCCAAAAGTGCAGACGCGATTGCAGCGCACCCGAGATCGCGCCACGTGATGCGCCTGCCGGCGAGCAAAGCGGGCAACCAGAGAATCGAATACTGCTTGGCCGACAGAAATACGGCCAATGCAGGCCAGCGTAAACCGCGGCACATCGCGTAAATGCACATCGCCATGCTGAGCACCACGAGCGGCTCGGTCCAGGCCTCTTCGACGAGAAAGAAGCCGCGGGCCTGGAACATAATCAATACCGCGCACAGCTCCAGGGCATCGCCCGCCGGTCGCCCAAGTCGCCGCAACGCAGCGACCAGCAGCAAGGCCGCACCTGCGGTTGCCGCCACCCAGCTATAGCGCGCGTCACCGGCGATATAGCCGGGGATCGTCGCCAGCACGCTGAGCGGCGTATACATATGATACTGAATGTTGCCGTTCTTCAATATCGACTCGCCGAGAAAAATAGTGTGGCCGTAGATGTTGGGGTACTCACCCGTGTACGGATTTTCGCCGTGCAGTAGTAATGCAGCGGCGTGTTGCTCATAATACCAGACGTCTATGAATGGCTTGGGCGCCGCGCTAATCGTCCACATCCCGAGCACGACGAACAGCCCGACCAAGATCGGAAAGCGCAGCCGAGCTCCCGGCATCTTCCGCCACAGGTAGCTGGCGCAGATCACCGCCGCCGCGATCAGCCCGAGTGTGAACGGCTCTAGGTCTGCATCGCTGCGAACGTAGATACCTGGTCGCTTGAGCGACAGCGCAAAGAGCTGCAGCTCGACGAGCGCGATCAGCCAAAAGGGCGCCGCCCGTCGGGCGATGCGATCGAACCACGCGAGTCGGCCGTGCCATAGCGACGTGGTAAATGCGGCTGCGAGCGCCAGCCCGAGCGCGCTCACGACGTGCACCAGCGCGGCCGGTTGGTAATGACCTTCGGTGAAAAAGAGTGCCAGCGCGATCAGTCCGAAGGCCCCGCCGGCAAAGAGCGCATTCACCGGGGGGCGTTCCGCGCACCGTCGTAGGTTTGCTGCGCGAGCTGATATTGGCGCTCCAGGTTGTCGACTTCCGGCTTCATCTTGTCGGACTGCAGTTGCGCATCGGAGTAGTTTTTTTGCTGCTGCGCGTATTCGATCTCGAACTGGCTGATATCGAATTTCTCGGTTGGGCGAATGCCTTTGGCCTGCGCCAGCCGCGCCTTTTCCAGCTCCTTTTTGGTGTCGGCGCAACGGACGTGTGCGTCGGCCGCGTCGACCGCGCGATCGAACCATTTTTTACGCTTGGCCAAGAACTCGACCTTGGCATCGGCCGCCTTGACCGCCAGCTTGCCGACCTCGACCTCCTGACCGGCGGCCGCTTTGGCGTTGAAGTCGGCGATCTGCTCGGCGCCCTTTTGCTTGATGCGCGCGGTGTCGAGCGTGACATTTGCGGTCTTGCGATCGTTTTCTGCGACGGCTAAGTCGTTGGACGCGGCACGATAATCGGCGTCGGCTTTGATTTTGTTTTCTCGGGCGACGGCGAGATCGTTGTTGGCGGACAATACTCCCTGCTTCTCTTCGACCGGCACCGACGCCAGCGATGCATCGTCCACTTTGTATTTGGCCCCGCTCGAACATCCGGCAAGCGTAAGGCCGAGAGCGAAACCGAGTAGCTGCTGCTTTTTCATTGGCGTGCTCCTTTTGTCGAAGCGTCCATTACAAATTCGGAAACCACGAGAAGAACACCTTGAGCTGCTCCTTTTGTGGCGGCTCAAGATAATCGAAGTTGGTGCCGCGGTCATTGACCTCCCAGAAATCGCGCGACACGACCGCCAACAGCTCATCGCGAATCGAGCGCAGCCGTTCCGGCTTCTCGCCTTGCATATCGACGAAAATGCGGCGCGCCTCGGGCTCGGCGCCAACGAGCAGATAGTAGGCCGCGAGCTTGGATTGCGCCTTGCGCACCCCGCGCAGGCTGGTCTCACCACTGGGCGTCTCTGGCTCGCGGTCGAGCTCCAGCAGATGCTTGAGCACCGTCTCGTGCGCCGGCGATTTGGCGGTGAACGCGCGCTCGCACAGCGTCGCCAGATCGTACGCCACCGTCTCGGTCACGAACGCCATGTCTTTGGCGTTGGCGGTCTGGCCATAATATTTCAGATAAAACGCGATCAGCGCGAGCGTTGCGTGACTCTGCTTGACGAGCGCATATTCGGCCAGCTGGCGATATTGATTGAGCACGTTGTATGCGGTTCGCACGCGCGCGGTATTGAGTGTCGACCGCATGTATGTATTGAAAAATTTGAGCGCCAACGCGAGTGCACTTTCGTCGCCGACGTCGAGCGCCGCCTGTCCTAGATAGCGGGTGTTGATCGAGATCAGGTGGTTGATGTCTGGCATCTCGCCGAGCGCCTCGTTGTAGACGAGCTGGAACTGGCGCAGCACCTTCCACTCCAGCCAGGTGCGCGCCCGCTCGATGTCTTCGAGGCTGCTGTCGGCGAGCGCGACG
>JBBQIO010000013.1:0-14891 GCA_038325015.1 Polyangia bacterium | reverse complement strand
CATAGCGCCCCTCGTGCTTGCGATCGTCCTGGCTCGTTGCCGACGCCGCGACAAATAGGGTCTGCCGCTCAGCCGGCGCGCCCTCCACTTGCCACACGAGATCGACGCGCCCGAGACCGTAATCGTCGTCGGCCACCCAGCCGAGCTCGACAGGCCTTCGCTCCTCGAGCGAGAGCGGCTCTTTGGGCACGAAGAGGTCGATGTGCGGCGCGCGATCGACTTGCAGCGTGATGTGGTGAACCGCGCTGTCCAAGAGGCGGTGGCGCCCGCGGTGCAGCACCAGCTGCCAGCCGAAGTCGTGGTCGACGCTGAGCTCCGCGCGAAGCTTCTTTTTGCCGCCGCTGTCTTCGCTCAACTGCACCCAGAGCGACGAGCTGTTGTCGCCCGGCCGGGTAATCAGGAGCTCGGCCGACGCCGCCGGCGCCAGCAGCTGCCCTTCGAGCACGACGCGCGTACCCGGCAGGGCAGCGAAGTCGCCGCTGGTGTCGGTGATCACCCGCGGCGGCAGCTTGGTGTAGGCCGGATACTGCAGGGTGACCTGCAGATCGCCGAGGAGCGGCTGCGTTGCGCTGGCTGTCTCGACGGCATAGAGCCGCGCCCAACCGGCGCGCCAGCGCGCGCCTGCGACGAGCGCGACCATCGCCGCCACCGCGATCGCTGCTGCGACGCGCCGACCCTGTCGACGAACCCGCTCCATGGGCACCAGCGACGCCACGTCGAGCGTCACCAGTTCGCGCGAGACATCGTCCACCAAGGCGAGGACCAGCGCGCGCGAATGCTGCCGGTCGTCGTGCGTCGAAAGCCCCCGGCCGAGGTCGAGCGCCGACCGCAGATCGTCGGCCAACCCGCGACGCAGCGGCAGTCGCCGGAAGATTGCATCGTCGGAGGCCGCGGCCGAGACCTTTCGCCACCAGCGAACCGCGCCCACCGTCAGGAGTGCGACGGCGAACGATACGAAGCCAACGCCGGCCACCAACGGCCCAAACGCGGCCGAGCCGCCAACCAGGAGCGGCAGCAACGTTGCGACCGGCAGGGCTACGGCCGCCAGCAGCAGCGCTTCGTACCCAGCTCGCCGCCGCCAACGGCGCCGCGCACGCCCGGCAAATTCGGTAATCGCACGCAGCTCCACGGCTGAAGTGTTGCGCGACCGTGCCGCGCTCGCAAGCCGCACCTCGGCACTACAGAAAGCCACCCAGAAGCTCGGTACCGCTGGCGTTTTCGCGGATCTGCGTTGAATATGTGGCAAGCGCGGGCCGTCCCATTCGGACGAACGCGACGGAGCCTAGCCTTGGAGCCGCCTTGGAGCCGATGGACGAACGGAAGCTCGTCGAACAAGCGCGCCAAGGCGACCGCGATGCTTTTCGCCAGCTGGTCGTAAAGCATCAGCGACGGGCATACGCCGTGGCGTTGGGGATGCTGCATGACCCAGACGAGGCGCGCGATGTTTGTCAGGAGGCGTTTTTCAAGGCCCATCGCAACCTTGCGTCCTTCGAGGGCGGCGCGCAGTTCTTCACGTGGCTGTACCGCATCATCGCCAACCTGTGCATCGACGCTCTGCGTAAACGACGCGGCGACAAATACGAGTTCGATGACACCATCGGCGTCCCGACCGACGACGCGACGGGAATCTCCCCGCGGCGCCTCGGCTTCGACCCGCAGCGCGCGCTCAGCGACAAGGAGTTGGGCGGTCGCATCGCGGGGGCGCTCGACCAGCTCTCGGCCGCGCATCGCACAGTGCTGGTGCTGCGCGAAGTCGAAGGGCTGTCCTATCAGGAGATCGCCGACACGATGGAATGCTCGATCGGAACCGTCATGTCGCGGCTGTTTCATGCGCGCAAACGGATGCAGTCGATGCTGCTCGAGTTTCACGAAGGGCCATCGCCGCAATGAAGAGCCCGGAGCTGCCAGAAAAAGGGGGTGCTAAGATGAGTCAGGTGAACGACGAACGACTGCAGCGCTTTTTCGACGGCGAGCTGACCGGCGACGAGCGCCTCGCGGTGCAAAAGACGCTGGCCGAGGCCAACGAGACCGATGCGAATGCGCGGTTGGCGGCGCTCGGGCAGCTCAGCTCTGTGCTTCGTCAATCGCTGGCTGTGCCGGCGGATCTCGATCTGTGGCCGCAGCTCGAAACGCGCCTCAACGCTGCCGATTGGGCGACTGAAAAGCGGGGGCTGCTGCGTCGCTGGCGCGATCGCGCGCGCACCCGTGGTTACGGCGGCGTCAGCGCCGGGCTGGCGACGGCCGCGCTGGCGGCGCTCTTGCTCGTTGTGCGGCCGTGGCATCCGCGCCATCCGGAGAACGATTGCGATGTCGAGTCGCTGGAGGTCGCTGGGGCGATGGCGACGGTTCTGCGGGTCAGCGATTCGCCGCACAGTGGCGACGGACAGACGACGATCATCTGGGCGGAGGACTAGCGATATGCCTTCCCGGCGTGTTTCGTTCATGTCAGCGGCACTGCTCGCCGTTGCGCTCACCTCGTCCGTGGCCCGCGCCGATGGTCAGGCGGCGATGTGCGAGGTGCGCATCATCCACGCGCTGCACGATGGCCAGGGTATCGACCCGCAGATCAACAAGCTGCGCAGCTACCTCGAGAAGCCGCCGTTCACGGCGTGGAGCCATTTCAAACTGCTCGACAAGCAGGAGCTGAGCATCGAGCGGCGCAAGCCCAGCGACTTCAAGCTGCCCAACGGTAAGCTGGCGCAGCTGACCTATGTCGACCACTTCATCGCCGACGACGGCGACCACCGTCTGCGGCTGCAGCTCGGGATTCGCGACGGCGCGCATCAGGACCTGAAGACCACCTTCGTGCTCGACGAGGGCGGCGTGGTCCTGCAGGCTGGGCAGCGCTATCAAGACGGCCTTCTGATTTTGGGCATCAGCTGCACGACCAAATAAGTGGATCTCGCGACACTGGCCGAGGGCATCGGCGACCGGGCCGACGAGATCCTCACGCGCTTCGTGGGCTGGGTCGAAGGGCGCGGGCTCGAGCTGTATCCCGCCCAAGAGGAGGCCATGCTCGAGCTCCTCGACGGTAAGCACGTCATTCTCAACACGCCCACCGGATCGGGCAAATCGCTGGTTGCAGAGGCACTGCACTTTCAGTCGCTGGCGCAGAACAAGCTCAGCTACTACACCTGCCCGATCAAGGCGCTGGTCAACGAAAAATTCTTCGCGCTGTGTGAGGCGTTCGGCGCCGCCAACGTCGGCATGCAAACCGGCGACGCGAGCATCAACGCGACCGCGCCGATCATCTGCTGCACCGCCGAGGTGCTGGCCAATCTGATGCTTCGCGACAGCCACGCGCGCCTGGCCGACCAGGTCGTGATCATGGACGAGTTCCACTACTACGCCGACAAGGAGCGCGGCGTGGCCTGGCAGATTCCGCTGCTCCTTGGCGAGCGCACGCAGTTCCTGTTGATGTCGGCGACGCTCGGCGACACGCGCGTCATCGAAGAGGGAATGCTCGCGGTCACTGGCAAGCCGGTCGCGGTGGTGCGCTCGATGCAGCGGCCGGTTCCGCTCGAGTACATCTACAAAGAGACGCCACTGCACGAGACCATCGACGATTTGGTGCAGCGCGGGCGAGCGCCGATCTACCTGGTCAACTTCACGCAGCGCGCCGCCGCCGAGGAGGCGCAGAACCTGACCTCGGTGAATCTGTGCACCAAAGAGGAAAAGGCCGCGATCGCCGAGGCCATCAAAGACGTCAAGCTCGACACGCCGTACGCCAAGGAGCTGTCGCGCTTCATCAAGGCCGGCATCGGGCTGCACCACGCGGGGCTTTTGCCGAAGTATCGGCTGCTCGTCGAGCGGCTGGCACAGGAGGGCCTGCTCAAAGTGATCAGCGGCACCGACACGCTGGGCATGGGGATCAACATTCCTTTGCGCACGGTGCTGTTCACGCAGCTGTGCAAGTTCGATGGTGAGAAGTCGACCATCTTGTCGGTGCGCGACTTTCATCAGATCGCCGGGCGAGCCGGGCGCAAAGGGTTCGACGAAGAGGGATTCGTCGTCGTGCAGGCGCCGGCGCACGCGATCGAAAATCTCCGGCTGGCGACGAAAAAGGCGGCCGGCAAAAAAGTCGTGATGCAGAAGCCGCCGCAAAAGGGCTACGTCCACTGGGACCGCACGACGTTCGAGCGGCTGTTGGAAAAGGCGCCCGAGCCGCTGGAATCGCGCTTTTCGGTGACGCTCGGCATGCTGGTGTCGCTGCTTCAAGGCGACGCCGACGGCTATCGCGTGCTGGTGCAGCTGATCGCGCGGGCGCACGCGTCGGCCAATCAAAAGCGCACCCATCGCAAGACCGGCGCGGTTTTGTTTCGCGTCTTGCGCAAGGCTGGCATTCTCAATGTCGCCGTCGCCCAGGGTCGCGGCCGTGTCGAGGTCAGCCCCGAATTGCAGCGCGACTTTTCCCTCAACCATTCGCTGTCGATGTACGTGGTCGACACGCTGTCGCGGCTCGATCGCGCGAGCCCGGACTACGCGCTCGACGTGCTCACGCTGGTCGAGTCGATTTTGGAAAATCCGCAGGTGGTGTTGTGGGCGCAGCTCGATCAACTCAAGACGGCCAAGATGGCGGCGCTCAAGGCCGAGGGTGTCGAGTTCGCGCAGCGCATCGAAGAGCTCGACAAGATGGAGTACCCCAAGCCGCTGCGCGACTTCATCTACGAGACGTTCAACGAATTCGCGCTGCGCCATCCGTGGCTGGGGTCGGAAAACATTCGCCCCAAGAGCGTGGCGCGCGACCTGATGGAGCGCTTCTGCTCGTTCGCCGATTACGTGCGCGACTACGAGCTGCAGCGCTCCGAGGGCGTGCTCTTGCGCTATCTGTCGCAGGCCTATAAAGCGCTGGCGCAGACCGTGCCCGAGCCGGCGCGCACCGACGAGCTCGAAGATCTGCTCGAGCAGCTGCGGGCATTTTTGCGCAACGTCGACTCGTCGCTGCTCGACGAATGGACGCATCTGTTAGCCGCACCTGACGGCACCGTCGTCGTGCCGCGCTCGGCCCAGGGGCTGGACACGCCGCTCGCCGAACGGGCCGCGCGCGAGCTTCAGCAGCACACCCTGGCCCACGATCCGCGGGCGCTCGCGGTGCGGGTGCGCGGCGACTTGCATCGCCTGGTCACGGCGCTCGGACGACGCCGTTGGGACGATGCGGCGCTGCTGTTGCGAGCGCCCGGCGACGATTCGCTTGTGCAGCAGCAATGGACAGCGCAGTCGCTCGAGGCCGCGCTTGCGCCCTATTTTGCCGAGCACCCGGCGATCGACGTCACGCCGCGCGCCCGACGGGCAAACCTGACTCGCATCACACCGCTCGACGACGCACCGCACT
This sequence comes from Polyangia bacterium, assembly GCA_038325015.1. GTDB lineage: Bacteria > Myxococcota_A > Polyangia > Palsa-1104 > Palsa-1104 > JBBQIO01. Next base: position 9,559 of record JBBQIO010000013.1, on the reverse strand, counting down.
GCTTTTCCGCCAAGCAGCGCATCTTGTCGCCCGAGCTCGACGAAGAGGAGGCCGACTGGGCGCTCGACGCAGTGGTCGATTTGCGGCGCCCGCTGCCGCCCGACCAGCCGATCATCGAGCTGCGCAGCATCGTGCACGGCTAGTCATTGACAGCGCCGGCTCTGGCGTGTTTTTCACGCCATGCCATGCACGCACTCTGCCCACCCCCACAGCACGTCATGTATCCGGCGGCCTGAAGAGGAACGATCATGGAGCTTCGTCCTATCGCTCTGGTTGCCGAGGAGCTCGGGCTCGGCACCTCGGAATTCATCCCGTGGGGTCGCCATCAGGCCAAAATTCCGCTCGATGTGCTGGAGCGGCGAGCCGCCAGGCGCGGCCGCCTCGTGCTGTGCACCGCAATCAATCCAACGCCCGCCGGCGAGGGCAAGACGACGACCAGCATCGCCCTGGCCATGGCGCTCCGGCGGCGCGGAAAAAAGGCGATTGCCGCGCTGCGCGAGCCCTCGCTCGGACCGGTCTTCGGCCTCAAAGGGGGCGGCACCGGCGGCGGCAAAGCGACCCTCGCCCCGGCGGCCGAGATCAATTTGCACTTCACCGGCGACATTCACGCGATTACGTCAGCGCACAATCTGCTCGCCGCGCTGGTCGACAACGCGCTCCATTTTCGCGATCCGGCGGCGCCCGATCCGCGCCGCGTCGACTGGCCGCGCGCGCTCGACATGAACGACCGATCGCTGCGCGAGCTGGTCATCGGACTGGGGCGCGGCAACGGCCAGCCGCGCGAGGCCAGTTTCGACATCACGGCGGCCAGCGAGGTCATGGCCATCTTGACGCTGGCCGAGAGCCTGCCCGACCTGCAAGCCCGGCTGGCGCGCATCGTCGTCGGCACGCGTGCCGATGGTGCGGTCGTTCGAGCGCACGAGCTCGGCGCCGACGGAGCGATGACCGCGCTGTTGAGCGACTCACTTTTGCCCAATCTGGTCCAGACCGGCGAGGGTGGGCCGGCGTTGGTTCACGGCGGCCCGTTCGCCAACATCGCGCACGGCTGCAACTCGATCTTGGCCACCAAGCTGGCGCTGGCGCTGGGCGACGATGTCGTCACCGAGGGTGGCTTCGGTCTCGATCTGGGCGGCGAAAAATTCCTCGACATCAAATGTCGGCAAGCCGGATTGTGGCCGCGCGGCGTGGTGTTGGTCGCGACCTTGCGTGCACTGAAGATGCACGGCGGCGCGCCACTCAAGAGTGCGGCCGATCCGGATGCGCAGGCGCTCGAACGCGGGCTCGACCATCTCGACAAACACCTCGAGACGCTGCGCACCTTCGGCCTGCCCGCGGTGGTTGCGCTCAATGCATTTCCCGCCGATGTACCCGCAGAGGTCGAGCGCGTGGCAGCCTTCGCCGCCGAGCGCGGCGTGGCGGTGGCGGCACACAGCGGTTTTGCACACGGCGGCGAAGGTGCGCTGGAGCTCGCCGATCGCGTGACCGAGATGCTTGATGGCACGGATGCCGCGCCGCCCGTGCCGCGCTATCTGTACGAGCTCGGCGATCCGATCGCGACCAAGATCGAAAAGATCGCGCGCGCTGCGTACGGCGCAAAGGACGTGGCTTTCACGCCAGCCGCTCACAAAGAGTTGGCGGCGCTGGAGAAGAGCGGCTTTGCCGACCTGCCGGTGTGCATGGCCAAAACGCATCTGTCGCTGACCGACGATGCGACGCGCTTCGGCCGGCCGCGCGATTTCACCATCACTGTGCGCCAGGTGCGCCTGCGGGCCGGCGCGGGTTACATCGTGCCCATGACCGGCGAGATCATGACCATGCCCGGCCTGCCCAAAGAGCCGGCTGCACGGCGCGTGCAACTCTTGCCCGACGGAACGATCACCGGATTGATGCAGGGCGGCTAGGTTTTTCGATCGGACCGATCGGACCGATCGGAGCGATCGGATTCCACCTCGGTCACGAACACCGACTGCGTCGGATAGGCCAGCGCGATTCCCGCTTGCGCCAGCTCCGCCAGTAACGCCAGCTGAACGCTCTGTTGCGCGTCGAGAAACGGCTTGTAGCTCGGCGTCTTGAACCACCAGATGAGCTCGAACAAGAAGCCCGACGACGCCAGATCCATCAGATGAACGTGGTCGACGCGGGCATCGGGCACGGCCTCGACCACGTGCCGAATCAGCGCCGGCACGCGTGCCACTTTTTCGCCAGCCGTCTGGTACGACACGGTCAGCCGCAACACGCCACGACGCTCATTCATGCGCTGATAATTGCGGATGCGCGCCTTCAATAAATCGGCGTTGGCAATCACCAGCTCCTCGCCGCTGTCCGAACGAATGCGCGTGGTCTTGAGGCCGATGCGCTGCACCGTGCCGACCAACGTGTCGATGGCAATCGAGTCGCCAATTTCGAACGGCTTGTCGACCATGATCGACAGCGACGAAAACAGATCGCCCAAGATATTTTGCAGCGAGAGCGCGACCGCGACGCCGCCGATGCCGAGGCCGGTCAACAGCGCCGACACGTTGATGCCGAGATTGGTCAACAAGATGAGCAGCACCATCACCCATAGGCCGATCTTCGCGATCAGATTGATCGCATTGAACGAGGCCTTGCTGTCCACTCCGCGACGCAAGAGCGCACGCTCGACGAAATAGCTGGTCAGTCGCGACGCCCACAATCCGATCTGAATGACGAACGCAGCGATCACCATGCGGTCGAGCCAGTGCTGCACCTTGGGCCGAAAGGTCACCATTTGCGCACCGGCCTCGATGGCCAGTGCGAGCGTGAAAAAGCGATGCGTGCTGCGACCCAGATCTTTGGCCAGCGCCAGCTCGCGCGAGTGGCTGCCGCTGCGTTTTTTCATGGTGTGCACGCCGATGTAGCGCGCCAGCGAAACGGCAGCGATCACGGCGAGTGCGGCGCCGAGCGCGTGCAGCCAAGAGGCGATGGTATCGCCGTAGACGAGATGGTCGAGCGCTCTTTGGACCGGGTTCCAGTTCATCGGCGTGCATCATGTGCATCCGGCCCGGGTTCGTGCAATCTGTGCCGATGCTCCTTGGCTGGCTGCGCCGCGCGATCGTGGTCGGCGCGATTGTGTACTTCGCGGCGCTCGTGATTCTCGTCGTCGCGCTGCGATCGGTCGGCGAGCGGACGTGGTGGCTGATGGTTGTGCTCTACGCACCGCGGATGATTTTTTTGCTGCCGCTCTTGATCTTCGTTCCGGCGGCGCTGTGGCTGCGTTCGCGCAGTCTGCTGCTTTTGCTCAGCGCGACGCTTGTCATCGGACTTTTCCCGTTCGCCGGTTTGACCGTTTGGGGCTGGCGCAGCCCATCGACCGCCGCGCTCGACAGCCCGGACGCCCGCGCGCAGCGACACGCGCTTCGGATTTTTTCGCACAACGTCTGGTTCGGCCACGGCAGCATCCCGCCGATCGTCGAGGCCATCGAGCGCGCCCAACCCGACGTCGTCGCGCTGCAGGGGGTCAGTGGGCGAGCCGCGCGTGCCCTGCGCGGCAGCCTGCCGGGCTGGAACTTTTACACCGGGCCGGATCTTATGGTGGCGACGCGTCTGCCGATCGAAGCGGTCTACGAGCCGCCGACTTTTTCGCTGGGCGCCAACGATCCTTCGGCGTCGCCCGACCCGGACCTGCCGCTGCCTGAGGTCACCGACGACGAGCCCGCCGACGTCGACGCGCGCACGAACCAGCCGGCCATGTTCGTGCGACTGACGCTGACTACGCCGTGGGGACCGGTCGATTTTTACGACCTGCACCCCTACTCGCCGCGCCATGCGATCGAAGATCTTCGCGGCGACGGCTGGCGCTCGGTCTTGCGTCACGGCGTGGCGCCGACCGCTGCGCATCAGTGGGCACGCAACCTGGCGATTCGCGCTGAGCAGGTGCGTCGCCTCGCCGTCGACGTCGCCGACCGCGTCCATCCGGTGGTGCTGGCGGGCGATAGCAATCTGCCGTCCGACAGCGCGCTTTTTCGCCACTATTTGGCGCGCTTTTCCGACGGTTTCAGTGAGCGCGGCTTCGGCCTGGGTTACACCTTTCCCGCGCACCGCAATTTTCGCTGGCTGCGCATCGATCGCGTGCTCGCCGGGCCGGGCGCGCGCATCCTCGACTTCGCCATCGTTGACAAGACCGGTTCCGACCATCGGCCGGTGCTGGCCGACGTGGAGATCACGGGACGTTGAGCTTGTTGACCGTCGTGCGCATCGCTTCGAGGAGTGCCAGTGCACTGCCGGGAAAGATGCCGTATTCGATCTCGGGGTGGTGACGTAAGAAGAACTTCACCAGCCAGCCGAGCGAGCGCGCCTCGAAGCCGACCCGCGCTTCGAGCAACGTACCGTCCCCGTCCGGCGCCAGGTCGAGGCGCAGGTCGATCTTGGCCGGCTCACCGGAGCGCCACTCGAGCCGCAACGAACGCTCCGGCGCCTCGGTGACCTGAGCTACGAACGCGAAGCCGACCGACACCACGGTCACCTTGAACTTGAGCTGCACGTGCACGAGGTCGCCGACGCGCTCCACCTTGTGCAGCATGGGTACACGACCGGCCCAGGCCGGCAGATCGACGATCACCTTCCAGACCGCGGCCGGCGGTGCCGCCAACCGAGCCGCCGCAACCGCCGCAACCGGACGTCCGGTGGAGTCGGTGAGGACTCTGACCAGGGGCCCTTGCGCCTCGGCCACGGCGGCCGCACAAAAGTGTCCTTGATCGTCGAAGAGCGCGCTCATTCGGCGGCCTCCAACCAGGTGGCGTACGCATCAAACGATGCCGCTCGCCCGAGAAAACCGTGCACCAGCTCGGTGGCCGGCCGTGAGCTGCCCGGAGCCAGCACGGCCTCGCGGTAGGCGCGCGCCACACCGGTATCGAACAGTCCGGCCGCCGAAAAGCGCGTGAACAGATCCTTGGCGATGACCAGCGACCACATATACGTGTAATAGACGGCCGAGTAGCCGTTGAGATGGCCGAAGGCGAGCGGAAAGTAGTTGCCCTCGACCATCGCAAACGGCGTGTAGCGCGGCGTCAGCTCACGGGCGAGCTCGAGGGCGTTAGCCTCGGCGGGCGGACGACGATAGAGCTCGAGGCTGAGCGCAGCCAGCGACATTTGTCGTCCGACCTGCATGCCGCGCGCAAAGGCCTCGGCGCGGCGCATCCGCTGTACCAGCTCGGCGGGCAGCGGCTCATCGGTGACATAGTGACGCGCAAAGGTCGCAAGCACGCCCGCATCGCGTGTCCACTCCTCCAATAGCTGCGACGGCACCTCGACGAAATCCTGCTCGGTGGTCGTGCCGGACTGGCCGGCCCAGCGCACGCGCCCGCCGAGGAGCTGGTGAAGGAGATGTCCGAACTCGTGAAAGAACGTGCGCGTCTCGTCGATCGTCATGAGCCCCGGGTCGCCCGGGGTCGGCCGCGGGAAATTGCACATCAGGACCGCCTCGGGCAGCCGCCGACCGAGCTGTCCCGACGTGAACGGCCACATCCCCGCGTGGGTGTATTTGTTCGCGCGCGGCTGCATGTCCAGATAGAAGCGACCGATCCGCTCGTTGCCGGTGGCGTCGAACGCGTCAAACACCTCGACGTCCGCGTGCCAGACCGGCGCCTCGACACGCGCGTAGCGCAGTCCGAACAGCCGTCCCGTCACGCTGAGCACGCCCTCTTTGACACGCAGGAAGGGCAGGTACGGGCGGATGCTCTTGCTGTCGAAGGCATAGGACTCGGCTTTGACACGGTCGTCGTAAAACGCCGTCTCCCACGGGTCGAGACTTGTTGCGGTCGGCTGATCCTGCCGCTTGCGGTCGAGGAGCTCGTTGTAGTCGCGCTGCATGCGTGCGCGTCCGGCTGCGGAAATCTTGTCGATGAACGCCGCGGCCGCTTCCGGCGCGCCAATCATCTTGTCCTCGGTGATGTACGCCGCCCAGGTCGGATAGCCGAGCAGAAGCGCGAGCTCATGTCGGCCGGCGACGAGGCGCGCCAGGACTTCCGCGTTCTTGGGGTAGCCGCGCTGGTTGTAGGCGAGGTACAGCGACCGGCGCGCGTCGACGTCGGGCGAATAGGTCATGAACGGCAGATAGTCCGGCGTGCGCGTCGTGATCCGCACCCGGCCATCGATGACTTCGTGGCTGGCGATGAAATCGTCGGGCAGGCCAACCAGCGCCGCGGCCGGCACGTCGACCGTGCGCACGTCCGACGTGATGTTTTCGTCAAACTCCTGCCCGACGCGGACCAGCGTCTCCTGCAGCGCGCGGATCTGGTCGCGTGTGGGCTCGTCGCGATCGACCCCGGCGCGGCGAAAATCGCGCAGCACACGGGCCAAGAAATTGCGCGTCGCCGGCTCGGCGTCGGCCAAAAGCCGGACCGCGCCGAGCGCGTCGTACACGGCACGGTCGAGCTGGATTTCGGTCTGCAGCTTTTGCAGCTCCTGCTGGCATTTTTGCGCCGCAGCTCGCATCGCCGCGTCCGGATGAGCGTTGACCGCCACATCGGCGCGCGCGTAGCCATCGTTGAGCAGGGTCAGCGCATCGTCATAGGCGGCCAGCGTGTCGGGCGCGGTGCCGTCTTTGATCGCGGTCACCAGCCGGCGACTTTCGGCGAGCATCGCCAAGCCCCCCGCTTCGAGCTCTACCGTCGATCCGACGACCAGCTCGGCGCCGTTCGAGAACAGTGACATGGGTCTCATCTCCTCGAACATCCGGCCCAAGCGGCAGCTCCAGCAGCCGCCCCAGAATGCTACGCGATCCGTAGCGCGATGCGGCGGAGCCCGGAGTCGCCAGGGGCGCGGGATCATACTCGACAGCGACGGGACGTCTACTTTTTATTCCAAAATCGCAGCCTGGCGTGTAGGTTGCTTCCCCGCACTGTAACCCCTAGTCCCACGGAGCATCATGTCTCGCACACAACTTGGTCTTGGCGCATTCTTCGCATCTACAATTGCTCTTGGTCTGGGCGTCGCCGGCTGCGTCGACGACCGCACCGCCGAGACGCAGCAGCCGATCATCGGCGGCACCGCCGACACCGGGGATCCAGCGATCGTAGCGCTCTACGGCTACTACGTCGGAGCGATGGACGGCGCGCTGTGCACCTGTGAGCTGATCGCTCCGCAGGTGCTCCTCACGGCGGCGCACTGCGTGGACCCGGCGGTCGACGCGGCCGAGGGCGTCACCCCGCCAACGCCCGGCGAGAAGAAGACGTTTCTCGCCTTTTTGGGCGACGACCTCAACGACAAGTCGCAGACCATGGTCAACTCGAACTTCCACTTGGTCGCCGAGACGCACTTCGATCCCCTGTTCGATATCCAGAACCTGACCAACGGGCACGATATCGCGGTCGCCATCCTCAACCACCCAATCACGACGATCACGCCGATCCCGTATCAGCGCACCAAGCTGACCAGCAGAGCCGTCAAAGGCAAGACCATCCGCCTCGTCGGCTACGGCCTGAACGACGGCCAGGACACGATGGGCACGAGCGCGGGTACCAAGCGCACGACCACCACCAAGATCAACTCGTATGGCACGAAGCTTATTGGCTTCGGCAGCGCGACCAACAACACCTGCCAGGGTGATTCGGGCGGCCCGGCGCTGTACGACGAAGGCGGCGTCGAGACCATCATCGGCGTCACCTCCTTTGGTCCGCGGGGCTGCGCAGGCGACGGCGCGGGCGACTTCGGCGACGACACACGCGTCGACGATTACACCAGCTTCATCGATGGCTATGTCAACACGGTTTGGCCGAATCCGATCGTGACGCCGACGCCGATGCCGACCCCGACCCCGACGCCGACCCCGTCCAGCACCACAACCACGACCGGCACCTCGGGCGCGACCACCGGCACGACCGGCTCAACCTCGGGCGCGACCACCGGCACTACGGGCGCGACCACCGGCACCACGGGAACCTCCGGAGCGACCACTGGCTCGGGCACCGGCTCAACCACTGGCTCGGGCACCGGCGCGACCACTGGCTCGGGCACCACCGGCGTCGTCAGCACCACCGGATCGGGCGGCACCACGGGCGACACCACCGGCTCGGGCACCACCGGATCGGGCGGCAATGTCCCGCTCGGGGGCGCCTGCCAGACGTCGAACGAGTGCACCACCAACCTGTGCGCCGCGGGATACTGCGCGTCGGAATGCACGTCGAACCGCGACTGCTCGGCCGCCGAGCATTGCGCCACCGTCTCGAACCAGCTCGTGTGCGTCCCCGGCCCGGCCCCGTCGAACGGCGGTTGCTCGACCTCGGGAAGTGACAACGCGAGCACGAACGGAACGCTGTTCACCGCGTTCCTGCTGCTCGGCGCGCTCGCGCTCCTCCGCCGCCGCCGCCTCGCCTAATACCGCTTCTCCTTTCACCTTCATCACAAATCCGGGCACGACTGTCGGTAGACAGCTCGTGCCCGCATGCCTATGCTGCCCCGAAGAAACCGTCCACTTGACGAAGGCGAGGCTGAAATGAGCAAGGCATACATCATCGACGCAGTACGCACGCCGCGCGGCCGTGGCAAAGCGGGCAAAGGCGCGCTCTCGGGCATCCATCCACAGGAGCTCTTGGCGCAGACGCTGAACCACCTGGCCAAAAAGAGCGGCATCAATAAAGGCGACGTCGAGGATGTCGTCGTCGGCTGTGTCTCCGAAGCCGGCGAGCAGGGCGCCAACATCGCGCGCAACTCCGTCCTCGCTGCCGAGTGGCCCGAGACCGTCACCGGCGTGACGCTCAATCGCTTTTGCGGCTCGGGCGTGCAGGCGGTCAACTTCGCGGCCATGAGCATCATGGCCGGCAGCCAGCACCTGGCCATCGGTGGCGGCGTCGAAAGCATGTCGCGCGTGCCGATGGGCGCCGACGGCGGCGCTGCGGACGGGCACAATCAGCAGCTGCGCAAAAAGGTCTTCCAAGTGCCGCAGGGCATCTCGGCGGACCTCATCGCCACCTTGGAGAACATCAGCCGCGACGAGATCGACCAGTTCGCTCTCGAGTCGCAAAAGCGCGCGGCGGCGGCGCAGGCGGCCAAGCATTTTGACAAGAGCCTGTTCGCGGTTGTCGATCCGGAGAGCGGCAAAGTCGCGCTCGAGCACGACGAAAACGTCCGCGCCACGACGACGATCGAGTCGCTGACCAAGCTCGAGCCGTCGTTCGCGATGATGGGCGGCATGCCGGTCGGCAACAACAACGAGACCTTCGACCAGCTCGCGGTCGTCCGCTATCCGCAGGTCAAGCAGATCACCCATGTCCACACCGCGGGGAATTCGAGCGCCATCGTCGACGGTGCGGCCGCGGTGCTGCTGGCGTCCGAGGAGTACGCCAAGGCGCATGGCCTCAAGCCGCGCGCGCGCATCGTGTCGATGGCGACCTGGGGCTCCGAGCCGGTGATCATGCTGACCGCGCCGGCGCCGGCCTCGAAGAAGGCCCTCAAGCTGGCCGGGATGAACGCGCGCGATATCGATCTCTGGGAGATCAACGAAGCGTTTGCCGTCGTCGCGTTGCAGACGATTCGCGCGCTCGAGATCGACCACGCCAAGGTGAACGTCAACGGCGGCGCGATCGCCCTCGGCCACCCGCTC
>JBBQIO010000012.1:0-14940 GCA_038325015.1 Polyangia bacterium | reverse complement strand
GATCTCGTCATTGCGCGCGCCGCTTCTGCCAGCGCCGCCGATGCCCAAGACGCGATCGATGCCGCGCTGCACGCAGGCCGCGCCTGGGGTGCACTCCCAATGCACGAGCGCGCCGCGGTCTTTTTGCGCGCCGCCGATCTTTTGGCCGGTCCGCGACGCGCGCTGATCAACGCTGCCACCATGCTGGGGCAGTCGAAAACGGCGCATCCAGCCGAGATCGACGCGGCCTGCGAGACCATCGATTTCTGGCGCTTCAACGTGCATTTTGCCGAACGGCTGGTCGCTTCGGAGCAGCCGCGGTCGCCGCCGGGAATGTGGAATCGCATGGACCTTCGCCCGCTCGAAGGCTTTGTCTACGCGGTCACGCCGTTCAATTTCACGTCGATCGCGGCCAACCTGCCGACTGCCCCGGCGCTGATGGGCTGCACCGTGGTGTGGAAGCCGGCGCCGTCGTCGCTCCTGTCGTCGTACGTTTTGTATCAAGTGTTGCGCGAGGCCGGGCTGCCCGATGGGGTCATCAATTTCGTGCCCGGTCCGGCCGAGGCGATCAGCGAGGTCGTGCTGGCGCATCCGTCGTTCGCCGGCCTGCATTTCACCGGCTCGACGGCGGTGTTTCAGACGCTGTGGCAACAGACGGCGCTGCAGCTGCCGCGCTATCGGTCGTTTCCCCGCCTGGTCGGCGAGACCGGCGGCAAAGACTTCATCGTGGCGCACGCCTCGGCGGCCGACGATGCCGACGCGCTGGTCACGGCCATCGTGCGCGGCGCCTTCGAGTTCCAAGGGCAAAAGTGCTCGGCCGCCTCGCGCGCTTACCTCCCGCGATCGATCTTCACGCTCATTGAGGAGCGGCTGGTGGCCACGGTCGCGGAGCTGCGGGTCGGCGACCCGACCGACTTTGCCAACTTCTGTGGCGCCGTCATCGACGAGCGCGCGTTTACCAAGATCAGCGGCTATGTCGACTTGGCCCGCAATGGTCCGCACACTCGCATCTTGGCCGGGGGCCGCTGTGACCGCAGCCAAGGCTGGTTCGTGCACCCGACCGTGGTCGAGTCATCGGATCCCACCGCGCGCCTGATGACCGAGGAGATCTTCGGCCCGGTCGTCACCATTCACGTCTTCGACGACGCGCGCTTCGATGAAACCCTCTGCTTGATCGACGAGTCCACTCCCTATGCCTTGACCGGTGCGGTGTTCGCGCGCGACCGCGCCGCGCTATCCCGCGTCGAGGCGACCTTGCGCAATGCGGCGGGCAACTTCTACATCAACGACAAGCCGACCGGCGCGGTGGTCGGCCAGCAGCCGTTCGGCGGCGCGCGTCGCTCCGGCACCAACGACAAGGCCGGCTCGGCGCTCAACCTCTTGCGCTGGGTCTCGCCGCGCACGATCAAAGAAACCTTCGTTCCGGCCACCAACTGGCGCTATCCCTACCTTGTGTCAGATTCCTGACAGTTGCGCGGGTTTGTGCGTCGTACTACACCGGACCCTGCTGCCCAGGAGGTCATTTGTACAAGCACACGTTGAAAAATCGCGTCTCGGCCATCGGCCGCGCGATCCAAAATACGGTTCTGCAAGATCCGCTCAACATCACGCTCGAGCTGACGCGGCGCTGCAACGCCAAATGCGACTACTGCAACCACTGGAAGGAGCAGCGCCAGACCGAGCAGGAGATCGCCGACTTCGAGGCCATCGTCCGGCGCTTCAATCCTTTTTCGGTGACCATCTGCGGCGGTGAGCCGTTCATGCGGCGCGACACGCTGGACGTCATTCGCGCCGTCAAGTCGCTCCCCGGTTGGCGCTAAGTTTCGATCATCACCAACGGTTGGTTCCTGTCCGAGGATCGCGCGCAAAAGCTCCTCGATACCGGCATCGACCAGATCAACGTCTCGCTCAACTGGCCCGACATTCGCCAGGACGACGACCGCAAGCTGCCCGGCCTGTTCAAAAAAATCGAGCACATCGTGCCGTGGATGGTGGCGCGCGGCGGCAACGTCCAGATGAACAGCATCATCATGAACGACAACCTCGACGACGTCGTGCCGATCGCCCATCTGGCCAACTCCTGGGGCGCGTCGGTGATGTACACGCTCTATTCGGAGCTTCCGGCGGACAACACGGGCCATCTGTTTCCCGTCGAGCGGCAGGCGCGCTTGTTCGAGGTCGTCGACGAGCTGTCGCAGGTAAAAAAGACGGTCGGCAATATCGGCAACACGCAGTGGTATTTCGACATGATCCCGACGTACATCAAAGGCACGCAGATTCACGGCTGCACGGCCGGTAAAAAGACGCTCCACGTCTCGCCCGGCGGCATGGTGCGACCGTGTGCCGAGCTGCCGATGGTGGCGCACTATTCGGAATACGACCATCGGGCGATTGCGCCGGTGACGTGCACGGCGTGCTTCCAGGCGTGTCGTGGTGAAGTGCAGGCGCCGATTACGCCCAAGCGAATTCTCGAAGCCCTCCGCGGCAATTAATCTCACGTACACTCGCTGACGATGAAGCGTGCAGTCCTACTCCTCTTGATGTGGTCTGGGACTGCACGGGCAGATTCCCATTGCCGGATGCAGATCGCCAAAGCGGTGTGCCAGGTTGCGGCGCCGGCGCACGGTGCGGATCGCTATAAAGCCAACCGACCCTGCGTTGCCGCCGACTCGCACAGGTATGTGGCGGCTGTCGAGAGTGCTTTCGATGTGCTTCCGCCCTTTGCCCAGGCGCAGTTTTGCTCGGTCAAGCGGATCTACATCGAGTCGGATTTTTTCGGACCCGCCTGGTCGGCACCGGCTTCGGACGACAACGCGGCCGAGATCTTGATCGGTCTGCGTAAAGCGGATCTCGATCGTGGCCTTGGGCTGGAAGCCACGCTGACCGCCTTCGAACAGCAGTCTTTTGGGGATGCCGGCGCCAAGTCGTTGCGCGTGGTCGTCAAACCCGACGCCAAGGCCGCGTTACCCGGATTGGTGTGGACGCTCCTTCACGAGCTCGGCCACACGTTCGATTATCGGCGGACGTTCAACCGCCCCAAGAGCGACGTCAAGTTCGCCGCGAGCTGGACGGCTCTTTCGTGGGACGATCTGTCGGCCGTATCGGCGACGTCCGACTTCAAAGAGCGCCGCACCATCTGTCTCAATCGCTGTAGCGGAGCGTTCATCGCGCCGGCCGGCGCGGACGCGCTTTACGCTGGGCTGATGGCGCATGGCTTTGTCAGTCAGCTGGCGGCGACCAATGCGATGGACGACTTTGCCGACTCGTTCGCCTACTGGGTGATGAGCAAATACCTCGGCGTCGAGCTGTCGGTGGTGAGCGGCACCGGCAAAGACTATTCGAGCCGCCAGCTCATGAGCGCGCCGGTATGGAAGGCGAAGCTCGATTACCTCAGCGCCCACTTCTAGGGCGCCGCAACCCGCCCATCGAGCAGCCGAGGGCAGACTGCGCTACCGTGGAGGGATGTGCAGCTTGCCGAGCGTTTGCTGGGGAGTGGTCCTGCTGGTCGCGATGGGTGGTGCCGGCTGTGGAGGGTCGACGCACGGGACGACCACCGCCGGGGGAACCACCTCCGGCGGAACCACGGCCAGCTCGACGACTGCGGGCGGAACCACGGCCAGCTCGACAACCGCGGGCGGAACCACCGCGGGGGGAACCACCGGAACCACCGGAACCACCGGAACCACCGGAACGACCGGAACCACCGGAACCACCGGAACCACCGGAACCACCGGAACGACCGGAACCACCGGAACCCCGCCACCGGCTGGCATTGCCGCCTGCTCGTCGAACGCGTTCGTCAAATCGCTCGGCAAGTCGCACCTGCTCGTGGGGTACGCCGGCGCCGGCGCCACCGCCGCCAAGGCGCCCTTCGACCTGCGCTACGTCTACCTCTCGGCTGGCATCCCCGACGACGGCAAGACCTGCGCGTCGTGCGCCAGCAACTGCATCGCCGCCAAGAAGAGCTGCGCCAACAGCGCCGGTGGCTGCGTGTGGTGGGGCTGCTACCAGTACGACCAGGACCCGCCTGGCGCGTACGTGCGCGATTTCATCACCAACGCCAAGGCGGCCGGCGAAGTCCCCATGTTCACCTATTACGAGATCCTCCAGACCGCCAACAACAAGTATGACCCGACCAAATTCAGCGAGGGCTCACAGGAGGTCACCGTCGCGGCTCAGGACGCCGCGCTGATGACCGGGTACTTCAACGACTTTCGCTTTCTGCTGCAGCAGATCGGCAAAAACGTAGCGCTCATCCACCACGAGCCTGACTTCTGGGGCTATGCCGAGCAGGTCAATCTCGACCCGACGAAGGAGCAAGCAGCGGTGGCCAGCGCCAACAGCACCGACTGCGCCGGGCAGCCCAACACCATCGCCGGCTTCGGGGCCTGCTTGGTGGCGATGACGCGCAAGTACGCCCCCAACGCCAAAATCGCACTGCACGCCTCGGGCTGGGCGTCGAACATGGATGCCTTGAGCAACGGCAGCGCCAGCTTCGATTTGAGTGGCGAGGCGGCCAAGACGGTTTCGTTTCTCCAAGCGGCGGGGGAGTCGAGCGCCGACTTCGTCGTCTCCGACATCAGCGACCGCGATGTCGGCTACTACAAGATCATCAAAAAGAAGAACACCGGTTGGGACGCCACCAACACCACGCTGCCCGACTTTCACCAGGGGTGGGCGTTCGGCAAGGCGATCAGCGACGGGTTGGGCAAGCCGTTGGTGTGGTGGCAGATTCCCGTCGGCAATGTGCGACTCGATAACTCCAACACCTGCAGCGCCGCGCAGCCGATGGACGGCAAGTTCCAGGACAATCGAGTCGACTATATCTTCGACCACCCCGACGAGCTCATCGCCTCCGGAGCGGTGGGCGCGGCGTTCGGCGCCGGTGCGACGTGCTGCACCACGCCGGAGAGCGACGGCGGCAACTTGATCGCCCGGACGACCGCGTACGCCGCCGCCAACACGGCAGCGGCCTGTCCCTGACCGATTCGGTCGTGAGCGGTCAGCCGCAGCCCGCGGAGGTGCACAGGCCGGTCGTGCACTCGTCGGCCTGTGTACAGGACGACCCGTTGACTTTACGCGGCACGCAGGCCGTCGCCAAACAGTAGTGCCCGCCATCGCAGCGGCTGTCGTCGAAGCAGCTGCTCGGACACACCCCCGAGGCGCACGAGAAGCCGTCGCCACAGGCGCTGGCACAGCAAATCCCAGCCGCGCATACATCCGACAGGCAATCCCGGTCGGCGCCACAGCCCTGCCCGTTTTGGCTCAGGCTCAGCGTCTCGGCGCGGTCGTCAAAAACCCCGTTGCCAGAGGCGCCGCCCACCGCGACCGCTCGGACTGCGGTCATTGGGCTCGGCGATGAGAGCGTCAAGGTCAAGTAAACGCGCGGCGAGCTCATGGCCGTCGCGTCGGTGAAAACGCCATCTTGCCACCACTCGGCGCTGCCCGTGATCCCGCCCAGGCTGTTCCCGCCGGCGACCAAGACGCGTCCTTTTGGATCGTTGAGCGCCACGGCGGCGTGCCCGGCCCGTGGGACCAACATGCTTCCCGCATCGCTCCAGCGATCGGAGACTGGGTCGTACAGCTCGGCCGACGAATAGAGGGGGATGCCGTTGCGCCCGCCAATGACCAGCACCCGGCCGTCGGGTAAAAGCGTCGCCGTGTGCTGGGCACGCGGTTGCGCCATCGGAGCGACCTGCACCCAGGCGACGCCGTCGTACAGCTCGGCCGAGGCCAGTGCCACCCCCGCACGGTTGTAGCCGCCGACGACCAAAATGTGCTGGCCGTCGGCGAGGGTGACTGCGGCATGCGCGTAGCGACCGGTGTTGAGGGTACCCGCGGATAACCAGTTCGTGCCGTCGTAGCGCTCGGCGGAGTCGAGGATGCCGTAGGACTGAGATCCGCCGATGACCACGACGTCGCCTTTGAAGACAGCGCTCTGGGCTGAGTAGCGCGCAGTTTTGAGGTTGGCTATCGGCGACCAGTGACCAGCCGAGACGTCGAACCAAGCGGCAGTGGCCACCGGATTCTTGCCGTCATAGCCGCCGGCAATCAGGGCGCCATTACCGAACGCTGTCAACGTCGTAAACTCGACCGGGACGCTGAGACTGCCGACGATGGTCCAGGCGTCGATATTGGGATCCCACACGCGCGTGTCGGCCAGGATCACGCCATGCTCATCGGAGCCGCCGGTGACCAGCACCCGACCGCCCGGCAGTGCTGCCGCGCCGTGCTGATAGCGAGCACCCACGTTGCCGATCTGCGACCACAAGGTCGACGCGCGCGGGTCGCAGAGATAGGTGCTGCTACTCACTTCGCCGGCGTCGAGGATGCCGTTGCCGTTGGCGTCGAGGCCGCTCTGTACGACGTGGCCGCCCGAGCGACAATTCGCTCCTGGCCGCTCTTCGATGACGCGCACCAGCGAGCTCTCCCCGTTGGGTCCCGACTGCGCGGTGCACAGGTAGGCCGTCGCCGTCACCTCGTTGTCATCGAGAATACCATTGCCGTTTTTATCGAGACCGCTTTGCACCGCGTGGCCGCCGTTGGCGCAGTGCGCGCCGGCCGGCTCGTCGATAATTCGCAGAAGCGAGGTCGCCCCGGCGACTCCCGAGGGACCCACGGGACCAGTGGCAAGGGACGGCTCGTGGCAGCCGCTGCACAAAAGAAGGAGCAGAACGAAGCGATTCAAATGCATGCGCCGTGCATAGCGGCTAAGGCAGATCTTTAGGCGCCAAGCATTCTGCATCCGGCGCCAAACGACGCCCGCCGAATGGTTTTCAGGCGCGCGTGCCGAAGATTGCAGTGCCGACGCGGACCAGGGTCGCGCCGTGGGCAATGGCCAGCTCATAGTCGGCGCTCATGCCCATCGATAGCTGCGGCAAGCGATGCATGGCGGCGAGTTGCTGCAGCGCAGCAAAATGCCTGCGGGGATCGCCATCGGCGGGCGGGATGCACATCAACCCCTCGCAGCGCAGCGAGGGCAGGGCGCGAACACCGTCGAGAAGCGCGGGCAGCGCCGAGATTCCGACGCCCGATTTTTGCGTCTCGTCCCCGACATTGACCTCGATCAAGCAGTCCTGGATAAGCTGTGCCTGCGTGGCCCGCTTGGCGATCTCCTCGGCCAATCGCAACGAATCGACCGAGTGGATCAGCGCGGCGGTGCCCACGACATATTTCACTTTGTTGCGCTGCAGCGGGCCGACAAAATGCCAGCGCGCGCCGGCGACGGTGGCGGCTTTGTCGCGCAGCTCCTGCGCGTAATTCTCGCCGAGCGTGAGCTGGCCCGCCGCGACCGCTTCCAAGCACCGCTCGGCGGGGATGGTCTTGGAGACGGCGACGAGCTGCACCTCGGCCACGGAACGTCCGGCGCTGCGACACGCGTGGGCGATTTTGGCGTTCACCTCGGCGAGGCAGGCAGCAATGCTCATTGGTCGCGCTTAGAAATCGGCGGGAGCCTCAGCGGCCGGCGCCTCGTCGACGTGCAGCGCGCGCAGATCCTCGACCACTTCGCACAGCGGCAGGCCGACGATGTTGGTGTAGGAGCCGCGAATCTCGCGGATGAACGCGGCGGCGCGCCCTTGGATCGCGTAGCCGCCGGCCTTGCCCTCCCATTCGAGGCCCGCGACATACGCTTCACGCTCGGCGTCGCTCAGCGCGCGCATCACGACCGCCGTACGCACGGTGCGTCCGCGCGTGCTCTTCGGTGTGCGCAGGTGATACGCCGTGATGACCTCATGGGAGCGGCCGGCCAGCGACGCCAGCATGCGCGACGCGTCCTTGGCGTCGGCCGGCTTCCCCAGGATGATGGTCGATTCGAGAACCACGATGGTGTCTGCGGCGAGCACCGTCCGGCCTGGCTTGTCATGGGCTACACGCTCGGCCTTGATGCGCGCCAACCGCTCGGCGTAGGGCAGGGGAAGCTCGTCGGGCAGGACCGATTCGTCGACCTCGGGAGGACACACTTCGAAGACGACTCCCGCCGAGGTGAGCAGCTCTTGCCGACGGGGAGAGGAAGAGGCGAGCACCAGAGGAAGGGCCATGCTGCGGTTTTACACTTCCGGCGCGCGAAATAACACGCAACTTCTGCCGGGCGGCTGCCGATAGCCGGTCCATGAGAATATCGAAAGTGTTGCTGGCGTGGGTTGGGCTGACGTTGGTTGGGTTGTGTCTAACCGCCTGCGCAGGGCAGGATCCTCCGGCCGTGGCTGCCACGCCTTTTATAGATCTGAGCGACGCTCCGTTTGATCCGACGGGGACGATTCACGTCGTGGTTCCGCCGCCGATCGACCTCAATCGCGTGCGCAGCTGTCTCGCCTTGGTAGCGGGCGATCCGGATCCTCGCCTGGTAGCCGATCTCGGCAAGGCGCTTCCGTCGACCGTGGCGCGCGATCCGGTGGCCGTTCGGGTCGACGCCGCGACGACGCCGCACAGCGCGATCGCCGTGACGCCGCTCGAGCCGCTATCGCCTCGGACGCGCTATTCGCTCGTGCTCGGCGCCTGTCTGCCAGTAGGCATGCAGGCGCTCGGTCGGCCGATCGTGCGCGGATTCCAGACCGATACGCTGGACCGTGCCGCACCGATCGTCTCGCTGGTCGCGCCTCTGGCCGACGCGCCGTCGGTGGTGCGTAATCTAGCGGCAGTCGATTTTCGTGTCAGCCGCGCAGTCACGCCGCTCGACGTCGATCTCGTCGGCGACGACGGGGTCGTCCTGCCCAGCCATCTGGTTGACGAGGCGCCGTGCGACGGATGTCGGCGGCTTCGCCTCGACGCGGCGCTGTCGTCCGGTCGTCGCTATCTCGTGCGGGTCGCACCGACCGCCAAGGGAGCCGATGGGCGTGCCGTCTTTGGCGCCCCACCGGGCTTTACCGCTGGCACCGATCTTCGGAAAGTGCCGATCCCCCTCGGCGCGGTCCGTATCGAAGGCGTCGATCGTTGTGCCGTTGCCCGCTTTTCCACCGACCAAACGGCCGATAGCCAGCTATGTCGGGCGGACGCGTGCGTGACGACCCGCGGGGTGGGAGCGCAGCTTTTGGCGTTGGCGCTCGACGACGCGTTTGCCGCGCTCTCGCTGTCGGTCAGCGACGAAAGCACGCGGCCGGTCGCTACGGTCGCTGCCAATGTCACCCTGTCCGACGTACCCCTGGTCATGACCGAGATCCTGACCGAGCCACTCGGCTCGCACGACGCGCAGCAGTTCGTCGAGCTGCACTCGCGCAGCGCCGGTGCTACGTCCCTCGACGGCCTAACACTTGTGACCGCCGAGGGGCGCGATCCGCTGCCCGCGGTCGTGGTGCCGGCCGGTGGATTTGCCGTAGTTGCAGCGCGCTCTTTTTCCACCGACGACGGGCTAGACGCGCCGGCTCCACCGACGGCGACGTTGGCCCGCGTCGCCGCCGGGCGGCTGGGCGGGTATGGTCTCAGGGTGGGCCAACCGGTGTGGATTGAAGATGCTCGCGGCGCGATTGTCACGCGCTGGAGCGCGTTCCCCGTCACCGTCGCGCACGGGCAGAGCGTGGTGCGTTCGGCCAACGGTGGCTGCGACGTGCCGGCCAGCTTCGTCGCCAATCCGACCGGCAGCAGCACACCCGGCGGGCCATGACCGGCCCAACGAAATGACGAAATGACGGCGTCCTCCTCGACCGCGCCACCGGCCGGCCCTCCTCAGGAGGTGCTCGCGGGCAGCGTGCTGCGCGTGGTGTACGTCGCGCCCGACAGCGGGTTTGCCGTGGCGCGCGTCGAGGTCGAGGGGCGGCCGGCCCCGGTCACGATGACTGGACCGCTCGGCGAGGTGAGTCGCGGCGATGTCCTGAACGTGGTCGGCAGTTGGCAGCGGCATGCGGCGCACGGCGAGCAATTCGTCGTCTCGCGCATCGTGGTCGAGGTGCCGCACACCGTCGAGGGCGTGGAAAAATATTTGACCACGCTCAAGGGTGTCGGGCCGCAGCTCGCGGCGCGTCTCGTCAGCCGCTTCGGTGTGACGGCGGTCGAGGTGATCGAAAAGGAGCCGTGGCGCACGGCGCAGATCAAAGGCGTGGGCAAGCGACGCGCGAGCGCGCTGGCCGAAGAGGCGGCGCGTCGCCGCGGTGAACGCGAGACCATGATTTTTTTGCAGGGGCTGGGAATCTCGACCGCGATGGCGCAGCGGATTCGCCGCACCTACGGACTGACCGTCGTCGACCAGGTGCAGCGCGATCCCTATCGGCTGGCGCGCGATATTCCGGGCATCGGCTTTCCCACCGCGGATCGAATCGCGTCGCACCTGGGGATCGACCCACGCGCCCCGGAGCGGCTCGCCGCCGGCGTCGCTCATGCGCTCGAAGAGCGCGTCTCCGCTGGCGACGTCTACGGCATCGTCCCCGAGATCTTGCCCCGGGCCGCCGAGCTGCTCGGGCGTGAGGTCACGGCCACGCGCGACGGGCTGGCGCGGTTGCTCGATGAGGGCGCGGTCATTCAGGAGGACGAGGCGATTTATCTGCCACGGCTCCATCGCGCCGAGCTGCAGAGTGCACGCAGCTTGACCGAGCTGCTCGACGCGCCGCGTTTGCCGCCCCCACCGCTGACCGGGGTTGCGCTCGATGACGGAGTTCGGCTCGCGGAGGGGCAGCGCGCGGCGATCGAGTTGGCGCGAACCGCGGGCGTCGTCGTGATCACCGGTGGGCCGGGCACGGGGAAGACGACCATCGTTCGCCAGCTGGCTGCGCTGTTCGCTGGCGCCGGTCGGCGGGTGCTTTTGGCGGCACCCACGGGACGCGCGGCGCGACGCCTTTCGGAGGCTACTGGCCGCCCGGCGCAAACCATCCATCGGCTGCTCGGGTGGGGTCGCACCGACAGCGGCGCCACGGTCGAAAAGCTCGAGTGCGAGCTGCTCGTTGTCGACGAAGTTTCGATGCTCGACATCCAGCTGGCGCGGGCCCTGTTTGCCGCGGTGCCGCGCGGCGCCACCCTGGTGCTGGTCGGCGATATCGATCAGTTGCCGTCGGTGGGACCGGGTCTCGTCCTGGGCGACATCATCGAGTCGGGCGTGGTTCCGACGGTGCGTTTGACCGAGGTCTTTCGCCAGGCCGAAGGATCCGGAATCATCGACAACGCGTACCGCATTCTGCGCGGGGAGAGCCCGGTCGGGGCCGGCCCCGACGATGACAAGGGCGATTTTTTTATCGCCCGCGCGGCGACGCCGGAGGCGGCCCGCGATGTCATCGCAAGGCTCTGCGCCGAGCGAATTCCGCGCGCGTTCGGTCTCGACCCGCGGCGAGCGGTGCAGGTGCTCGCACCCATGCACCGCGGCGCCGCCGGCACCGAAGAGCTCAACCGGGTGCTGCAGGCGCGGCTCAATCCGCCGACCGGCGAGCCCACGCTGAGCGGGCCCGGAGCGCTGCGCCGCTTTCGCAACGGCGACAAGGTGATTCAGCTGCGCAACGACTATGGACGCGACGTCTTCAACGGCGATGTCGGTCAGGTCACACGACTCGACGATGAGGCGGTGGAGGTCGATTTCGACGGACGGGTGGTGCCGTACGACGCCGAGGCGCTCAACGATCTGGACTTGGCCTACGCGATCTCGGTGCACAAGAGTCAGGGATCGGAATACCCCGCGGTGGTCATGCCGGTGGTCGCACAGCACAGTATTTTACTGCGTCGCAATCTGCTCTATACCGCCGTTACGCGCGGCAAGCGCTTGGTCGTTCTCGTCGGTAGCGATGCGGTCATTGCTGGGGCTGTACGGTGTGCCGAGGCGGAGCGGCGACGCACCCGTTTGGCGATGCGCCTCCGCCAGCTCGCGCCGGTGATAAAATGAGCGCCATGCACCGCAGAAAATCGAGCGAGACGCGCCAGTGGTGGTGCGCCACGTGGGCGCTGGGTGCCCTGGTTGTGGGCGCGGCAGGCTGCGGCGAGCCGAACGTCACGCTGGATGGCGCGGTGTCCGGCGACCTGTCGACCAGCTCCGATTTGGCAGTCAGCCTCGACGCCACCGCGGGCGTCGAAGCGCTCTTTACCGTGGTCGGCTGCGCGCAGCTCACGATCGTCGATGGGCAGATCGATTGTCGCGGGCCGGCGCCGCTGAGTTTGACCTTCGTGCCGCTCACGAGCGGGGTCTCGACGGCGGCATGGACCTTCGTGGGCGGCGTCCCGAACGCCTCGGCCGCGTTGAGCCCGACCATCGCGTACAGCAGCGTCGGAGTCTATGAAGTCGGACTGGCGGCCGGGGGCGCCGGAGGGACGGTATCGGCCTCCGGTATGGTCGAGGTGACCGCCGGAGGAACCGGCGCGCCCTGCCTGACGGATCAGGACTGCGACGGCAACCAGAGCCTGCGCTGCTGGTGCGCTGGCGGCGCGTGTCCGGGCGCGCTGGCTGCCGGCTTTTGCACACGACCGTGCGACACGACCACGTGCGGCTCGGGCCAGCTGTGCGTCGATCTGACGCGCGGTCTGGTGGCTCCGGTGTCCGCCGACGAGTGGCAGCGGCCCGATGGCGGCCTGTGTCCCGTCGACGGTGGCCTCTGCCGACTCGACGGAGGACTGGACGGCGGCTACCGACCGAGATTCGAGGATCTCGGCGCGGCGGATCTTGCCCTCGCCGACGGGGGCGTGTGGCGCAGCGTCGTGTGCGTCCCGGCGTGCAGCGTGACGGCGGATTGTCGCGCCGGGCTCTCCTGCCGCGCGCTGCCGCTGGTTGCGCCGCCGGTCGTGGCGGAACCGTGGAAATTGGGCTGTTTTGCCGATCTCCTGGGCGACGTCGGATCGTCGTGCGTTGCGCCCGACGGTGAGCTTGATCCCGGAATGTGTCTGTCCGGCCGCTGCGATGCGCTCGGCGCGCGCGGGTTGTGCACGGCGGACTGCTCCTTGGCGGCCTGTCCGACTGGCAGCGGCTGTATCACGTTTCGCGACGAGCCCGACAACGCGCTCTGCCTGCGCCATTGCAGCGCCAGCACGCCGTGCGCAGACCCCCTCTTGTCGTGCGTCAGTGCTGGAGGCGGAGGCGGGCTCGCTGTATCGACCGCGACGGGCGAACGACCCGGGCAGATGTACTGCGCTCCGAAGCCGTGTGCGATGGCGTCCGACTGTCCGGGCGGAAGCTGTCAGCTCGCCGCGGGCGCGTCGTTCTGCCGGCATTAGCGGCCGATTGGCTGCGCTCTAGCGCGCACCGAATCGCAGGTATTTGTCGATCAGGTCGATCTGATCGACAACCAGGTCATTCGCTCGGCGAGCGACGCGCGATCTCGACCACCGCCCGCGCCATCTTGTTGACCTGCCCTTGCGACGGCTTGGGTCGCGCAAATGCAAACTCGCGCGTCTCGACGATCTCGCCGGTCTTGACTGACTTCACCGTGACGTGAACGACAACGCCCTTGCCCTGCTCGGCGACCACGCCCTCGATGAGAACCCGAGCTTTTTTGGCGCTGACGGCCGAGCAATCTTTAGTCAGGCCGTGCCGCAACGCGCTCTTGAATGTGGCGGCCGCGGGGCCGGTCCAGGCCCCGAACGCGACTGGGATTTTTTCCGGTTTAGGCGCAGCAGCGGCGAACGATGTGGCGGCGGAAAAAAGAACGATCAGCAGGGCGACACAGGGGCGCGTGCGCAAAAAGGCCATGCTCCATTTTTTACCACAACCTTCGGCGTCGATCATTGGGACGCCGACACCCGACGCGGCGTAAATTTTCCGTCCCCATCGCGATCGAGATAGATGGGATTGCTGATCGCCAGCGGCGTCGGCACCGGGTCGCCGGGGAGCCGCGACACCACGGGTTCGAGCGTCTGCTTGCCGCGCACGATGAGCACGGCGTAGCTGTCGTTGTCGACGCGCAGATCGATCGCGCCTTTCCAGCGCTGCGCGGCGCTCCCCGGCGGGATGACAATCGGTCGACCGCGGCGAGCGCCGCCGACCCACAGCTCGACGGTGGCGACGTCGATCCACGGGGCCGCCCAAACTTCGACGTCGAGACGCGCGCGGCCGCGCGGCGCGGGCGCGACCTGGCCAAAGCTGCGACCCTCGATGGTCGCCTTGATGTACGGTCCGTTGGTCATGAACGCAGCCTGGTGGGCGATACCGCGTACGAAGGCGCTGGCCGGGTCGACCACTACGCCATTTGCGATCACGCAGGTTCGCGGCCAACCGACCTCCTGGCCGTACAGGACATGAGAGTCCGAGCCACTGACGCCGCTGAGCGCCCGCCCTGCCGACAGGAGCGCGAACCAATCGTCGAGCACGGGTAGCGCCGCCGGCATGGTCTTGCCGTTCCACACTTCAAGCGCTTCGAGGTCTGCGCCGAGCCCGGGCGGCACCGCGCCATGCGGGTCGAACCGCACGGTATTGAAATAGCCGATCGCACCGGCGCGCGGATGATTGAGCTGGACGATGCGCGGCGTCGGTCCGCCCACCGAACGCAGCGCAGTGACGACCGCTCGTGCATTGGCAATGCGCAGCGCTTTTTCGCTGATCGAGGCATCGGCCGCTTCATCGGTGGGTAGCGGATAGGCGTTCCAATGGCCCAACCCGTTGCGCGTCGCCTCTTCGCCGGCCAAAAAGCCGAGCGGCGCGACGGCCCCCAGCTGGGCGATCGTCGGTGCGTAGTCGGTCACGTGATCGTGGTCGGTCGAGATCAGAACGTCGAGCCCTTCGGCCAGGTTCGAGGCCGCGCGGTCGCTCAGCGTCACCGCCGAATCGGCCGATGGCAACGCATGCTCGTGCGGATCGGCGCAGATCAGCTTGGGCCAATCGATTACGCGACTGATACGAAGCTCAACGACGGCCTCTTCGCCGGCCCGCACGTCGACCTCTTTGCGATCGATCGAAAAGGCTGGGCCCCGCGAGGCAACCACATGGTAGTGACCGGGCGCCAACGCAAACACGCCCGTGCCGGTGGCGCTCTGCACCGCGGCACCGCCCGGGTTGGCCCACATTGGGCCGAGCGACACGGGTCCGTCCGCGAGCAACGTCAACTTGCCGGGCGACGGGCGACGTGT
>JBBQIO010000011.1:0-15030 GCA_038325015.1 Polyangia bacterium | reverse complement strand
TGCCAGTGACGTAGGCCTCAAGCGCGATCAGAACGAGGACAACTATCTCGTCGAGCCGGCGTTGCGGCTGTTTATCGTCGCTGACGGGATGGGCGGGCACGCCGCCGGCGAAGTCGCCTCGCAGATGGCGGTACATGAGGTCTCGCGGGTGATGCGTGAAGGGCAGGACATTATCACCCGCTTCGCCGACAGCCCCACCGCGGCCGGCAAAAAAGAGATCCTCCTCTTGCTCGAGAGCGCGGTCGAGACCGCCTGCGCGACCATCTATCATCGCGCGCAGGCCGAGTCCGACAAGCGCGGCATGGGCACGACCACGTCGGCGCTGCTCATCTGCGGTGATCGCGGCTTCATCGCGCACGTCGGCGATTCACGCGTGTACATGGTGCGCGCCAACGAGCTCCATCAGCTCACCGAAGATCATTCGCTGGTCAACGAGCTGGTTCGGCGCGGCAAGCTCCGGCGCGACGAGATCGATCAGTCGCCCTACGCGCGCTACAAGAACGCGGTCACGCGCGCGGTCGGCGCCAACGAGAGCGTCGAGGCCGACACGTTCGATTTCGAGGTGCTGCCGGGCGACCACTTTCTTCTGTGCTCCGACGGGCTCTATCACTATTTGAAAGAGCCCGAGATGCCGCAGATGTTCGCCACCGACGACATCGCCGACGTCCCGCGCTCGCTGGTCGCGCTGGCCAACGCCGGCGGCGGCGACGACAACATCACGGCCATCGTCGTGCGCGTCGAGGCCGGGCAGGGCAAGGCGGAGCGCGCGCGCGCCAGCGATCTGGCCAATCGCATCGAAGTACTCAAGCGCATGCCGCTGTTCAAGCACCTGGCCTACAAAGAGGTCATGCGCCTTTTGAACGTAACGACGGTCAAGGACTACGCAGCCGGTGAACTGCTCTTGGAGGAGGGCAGCGACGGCGCCGAGCTGTTCATCGTGCTCTCGGGGAAAATCCGGCTGCACAAAAAGGATGCGTTCATCACCTTCCTCGAACGCGGCGCGCACATCGGCGAGATGTCGCTGGTCGATCGTAGCCCGCGCTCGGCGTCGGCCACCGCCGAGGAGGCGAGTCGGGTGCTGCTTTTGCGGCGGCTCGATTTCTACGAGATCATTCGCAAGGAGCCGGTGCTCGCGACCAAGCTCCTGTGGTCGTTTGTACAGGTGCTCACCGAACGGCTGCGCAAGACCACCGCCGATCTCTCGGGCGCGCGGCTCGAAGCGCAGGCCGTCGATCTCTCCGAGGAGGTGCTGTTCGAAGAGCCCGCGGCGCCGCCAGCCGTCCAGCCGCACAGCATTCCGGCGCCGCCAGCGCTGAAGACGTAACCGCGCCACCACCCCCACACAGTTCGTGGGAGGGGGAGCGCGATCGTTTACCGAAGTGAGGAGTAGGCCAGGATGAGCGGAAGCTGAACTGCGGTACTAGATGAACGTGCGGATGAGACCCCAAATGGCGAGCCCAATCGCGACCAAGCCGAGCGTGCCCTGGTAGGGCGTCAGCTTGAGGAGCATCTCGTCCGCCTTGGCGTTGGCGGCCGGGTCCTTGACGAACGTCTTCATGATGCCGATGCCCAAGATGAATCCGAGGAGCAGCAACACGACTCCGGTGGCCATCCAGGTGATCCAAACGAGCGGAAACGAGGTCAGCAATCCCAGGTTCAGGATGCAGCTGATGACCTGCCAGGCTCCCCACAGCGCCGAAATCGCGCCGATCCATCCCTGATAAGGAGTGAGCTTGGCGATCATCTCCTTGGCGTCCGGTTTGCGCGCGATGATCAAGCTCGATGCACCTAAAACCCCCAACACGAACAGCCATATTGCGTTCACGATTCCCATTCGGCACCCCCTCTTTGGGCCACATCGTACTCCAATTGTGGAGCGCCCACGCCATTCGAACCAATCATTCGTCATTGGCGCTATCGATTTGGGAAACGATGCTCGACGCTATCGTGACCGGGAAATTTCGCGAAATTCGCCAGCGCAGCGGGACTGCGAAGGGTTCGTAGTCGGGCCTAAGGGACCGGCGCGCCGCTCGCGGTCACCGTCCAGGTGTCGGTCATCGAGCCGGTCGACTCATCGACCTCGGTCACGGTAATGTTGCCGTCCTTCTGCTGATCGATGATCAAGAGGCCGTAGCTGTTCCAGTCCGCCGACAACGGGGCACCGGCGTTGCCCGAGATCACGTGCTGCGCATCGATGTGCCGGTACTCGTGGGTATGGCCGAGCAGCTCGAGCGTGTAGCTCGACGCCAAGAGCGTCTTCTCCGACGGAATGACGCCAAGCGCGGTGGTGTCCCTCGGGGGCTCGTGGCGAATCGCAAAGGTGTATGCGGTCGAATCGGCGAGCTGCGTCGCCAACCATGTCGCCTGAGCCGTCGACCAGGCGTTGGCGGCAACGAATAAAAACTTGGCGGTGCCGTTCGGCGTCAGGATGTCGACGCGATAAAACGGCTGGTTCACGCCCGCCGGCACGAGCTGTCCCATGAAGGCTTGCACGTTGGGCGTTTCGTCGAGGTTCGGGCAGTTCGACGCAGTGGCGCCAGTGCATTCGTGATTGCCCATCGTCAGATAGACCGGCCCGCTGTAATTCGCGCGGGCAGCCAAGAACAGCGCGGTTTGCGCGTTCACCGCCGTCGGCGTCCCGGCGTACATATAGTCGCCGGTGCCGATCACGAACTGAGCGCCGCGGCTCTGCGCCAGCGAAAAGATCCCGCCGATGATGGCGCTGGGATAGTCGGTGGTGTCGTCCTCTTGGGGCGGACGCGCGTCGCCAAAGACGGCGAAGTGGAGTAGGGCGCTTTTGCTGCCACCGCCGGCGGTGGTGCCGGTCGTCGTGCTTGGGCCGACGGGGATGCCGCCGGTCGTGCCGCCGGCTGTGCTGCCGCCGCTGCACGGCATGTTGCAGATCGAGTCGACCTCGGAGACGCACGGCCCGCTCCAGTGATTCGTGCAGCAGTAATCATCGGCGGCGCAGATGGTGGCGACGCACGGGTTGCAGGCGGGGTCGAGCTTGCTGCCGGTCTGGCAATAGTCGTGGGCGCAACCGACGCCGGCGTCCGACGTCGTGCCGCCGGCTGTGGTGCTGCTGTTCGTGGTCGTGGTGCCGCTGCCGGTGGTGCCAGCGGCAGTCGTGCCGCCCGAGGTGGTGCCGCCCGAGGTTGTGCTGCCCGCCGCAGTTGGCGGCAGGCTGCGCCCAACGCAGCCGCTCAAAGCAGCGAGGGCGACGAACAGCTGAGAAGCGTTTCGCATAGTCATTGATGTCGTCTAGCGGACAGCGCTTCAGGGGACCGCGGCTATTCGCCTTCGTGTTTCTTGGCCACCTCGATCAGCCGCTCGACGATCTCTTCCCACCCCGACTCGGTCTTCTTGCCGGTGCGGCGACGGGCGTCGCGCGCGATGTGAAACTGCGCCGTGGCCCACGCCGCGGTCGAATAGAGCTTGGCGCGCTCGTCGACTTCTCCGACGAAAGCGTTGGCCTTCTCACGCTGGGCCAGCGCTTCGGCCTCGAGCTTGCGCTCGTTGTCCTCGGCCTTTCGCAGCTTGTCGACGAGACCGATGTATTTGAGGATTCCCTCGGCGATGGTGTTGCTCTGCACAGGCGCCTCCGTGGCGTGGTCGTTGATTGGCTTCCGGAGGCGCCCTTTTAACACATCAGGCAGTAGCTCGCGTGGTCTCGAAGGTGTAGGGCATCAGCGGCGGCACGAACGCGGTTTCCGGCTTGACGTCCACGCCCAGCTGCGCGCGCACTTCGGTCAGCGGAGTCGACCACAGCTTGGCCCACGCGACCCCGAACAGCGGCCGCGACCGCTGCCCGACGAGCCAACCGTGCACGATCGCGTTCATCACGACCTCGCGCGCCTCGGGGCGCACCGCCGAGATGTGGATGAGGCCCATCGCCATCAGCGCGCTCGAAAGTCGCGACGGCATCTGCGCCAGGTAGAACGCCTGTAGCGCCAGTTCGCCGGCGACGTCCGTCCCCATGCCGGTCACGACATGCCAGATGTCGTGTGTCTCGCGCAGGTGGGTGCGCACATACCACACGTCGTTCGGCGCGTCCGGCACAGGAATCGCGGCCGGATCGAGGCCATTGCGCAGCATATGCGCCGCGAACTCGTGGCCGAGGGTGCCCGCCGGCAAGCGGCTCAGCTCCGCCAGATCGACCCGGCCGAGTCGGGGCTGTTCGACGAGCGCTGCGGCCAAGCGCGGATCGCGCTCGAGGAACGTCGAGACCTCCTCCATGAGCGCTTGATTGGCTCCGGAGTCGGCGAGCGCGAACACTTGATCGAGTCGGTTGGGGTCTCTGGCCAGGACGTAGAAGCTCTTGATGATTCGCAGAATGGTGAGGGGATTTCGCATGGGGCGCCTCGCTCTTGCCGATGATTCCAATATGCGAGCGATCGCTCACATTGCAAACTCGCTTTCACGATCCGGCCAAGCGCACGTCAATGCTCGCGATTCATCATGGGATTGACATAATGCGAGCGATCGCTCACATTTACGGAATGCAGGCCCGTCGAACCGCAGCGCGGCGGAAATCGCCCACCCAGGCGCGCGGCCAGGCCACCGTCGACGCCATCCTGCAGGCCGCGGCGCGCGTGCTGGTGCGCGACGGCTACGATCGCGCGAGCACCAACCGAATCGCGGACACGGCCGGCGTCAGCATCGGCTCGCTGTACCAATATTTTGCCAGTAAGGAAGCGCTGGTCGCCGAGCTGATCGACCGCCACATGCAGCGCATGCTGCAGGTCCTACAGAGCACCGCCGTGAACCTGCCGCTCGACGTCACGGTACCCGAAGCGATCGAAGCCGTCATCCGCGCGACGTTCGCCGCGCACCGGGTCAATCCGCGGCTGCACCGTGTGCTCATCGAGCAGGTGCCGCGCATCGGCGAGCTCGAGCAGATCGACGCCTTCGACGTCCAAGGGTTGGCGTTGATCGAGGCCTTTTTGCTGGCGCATAAAAAGGAGCTGCGGCGCCCGCAGGTCCGGCTGGCGGCGCGGGTGGCGATGATGGCGGTGCGCGGCGTGACGCTGTACACGCTGATTCGTACGCCCGCCGACCTGGACGACGAAGCGCTGGTCGCCGAGATCAGCGATTTGATCGGTCGCTACCTGGTCTCCTGAGCGCGGATCCTACTGTGCTGTCCGGTTAATTCTGCGGGCTTTCGACAGCCGCCTCGACTCGCTCGCCGCGTTGCACCGCCCTCAAATACAGACAGTATTCGTCGGACAGTGCGCCTTGCGCCCGAGCCGATCCGGCGGCCGCAAGCTCCACACAATTAACCGGACAGCACACTAGCAACTCCTGCGGGGTTCTTTCGATAACCCCAGCATGAGACCAAAAATATTCGCCTTAATCGTGCTGCTCTCAGCCAGCGCTTGCACCCAGCCGGAGCCTCGTTGTAGCGACGCCACCTGCGCTCCGCACTCCGATGGCGGCTCAGGCACGAGCACCGTCGGCGCCGCCTGCAGCACCTCATGCGGCAACGGTGAGGTATGTAACCGCACCATCGGCAAATGCGCCGCGTGTCGCGTAAGCGACGACTGCGCCAGTCCCACCGACCGGTGTTCATCGGCGAGCTGCGTCGCCGCGTTGGTGTGCAGCAGCGACCACGACTGCCAAAGCGCCGGTCTGGTCTGTGACACCACAGGCGCCCGCTGCGTCGATTGCAATAGCGCCGGCGACTGCGCGACCGCGCAAGCATGTGTCGGCCACAGCTGTATCGCGGCTCAAGCATGCACGTCGTCCAAGCAATGTCCGTCCGGTCTGCTGTGCGCCGCTGCGCTGCCGCCGGCATTCCCCGCGGCGGTGCTAGGCATGGCCTGCCAAGAGTGCGGCGCCGACACCGATTGTCCGTCGGGATCCGGCTGCACCAACGGGCTGTGCGTCGAAACGTGTCAGCACAACGACATCCACTGCGGCAGCTTCAACGGGATCACTTGTGGCACTTGCCGCGACGACGGGCAATGTCTGACGCCAAACGGCTGTGAGTCGCTTTTCGTTCCGTACCCCAGTAGCGGAGATGGAGCGGTCAACCTCGTGTCGGGAGCGGGCGAGCTGACCGTCGAGTCCCGCAACGGCATCTATCACGTGGACACCAAGACCGGTGTCTGGACGCTACTCGACGGAAGCCCGCAGGCTCCCGCAATGTTGACAAGCAATTCCACCGACGCGTTGTGGATCAGCCTCGACAGCCAAGGAGCGACGAGCGTCAAGATGGCGCCACTGGCCGGTGGCGCCATCACCACCGTTGTGCCGAGCAGCACGTCGCTCGCCGGGATCGAGCGGGACGCAGCCGATGTTGGCCACTTTTACGGTGTGACAGGTTCCGGAATTTTTGCATGGCCGTTGGCGAGCAGCGCGGCGCCGCGGCTCTTGACGTCGGATCTTCCGATCGCGCTCAGCGCGTCTGGTGGGCGGGTCTATTACTCGACGCCCGAGGTCGTCAAGATGGTCGACTTGTCGGGGACGGTCACTCAGCTGGCCACCACCTCCCCGCGAGAACCGAGCTTGGTCACCGACGACAGGTACGTCTACTGGAGCGACGCCGACGGCATTCATCGCATGGCGCAAGCCCTGGGCAACGCCAGCTTATGGGTGCCTCTGGACGGGTTGCCGGGTAGCCCTGCGGGCACCCCTTTTCTCCTTCAGGCCGACGGCAGCGCGCTCTACATCCTCGCGGACAGCACCGTCGATCGCATCGACTCGGTGACCGGCGTCGGCCGGGCCCTGTTCGCTTACGAGAACGACTTCAGCATCGTCGGCATGACGGCCTGGTCACTTGGCAGCGACGGCCTCGACCGCATCACGATCTTGCCGCAGTAAAATTACGGCGCGTGCGTGGCAAGCTGCGCGGCGTTGTCATCCGAAGGGGCGTTTGACTACGTCCGGCAGCACGAGCGTGCAGCGGGCATCAGCCGGAATGCATGCATAGTAGAGCGGTTCTCGATACCTGCCGCGTTTCTCGTGAGATTTTTTGCGCCCCGCGTCGAGCCGCTCTAGCGTAACAGTGGAACCATGCCCCGACTGTCCTTTGCATCGAGGCGCGCGCTCGGCACCCCATGGCTCCGCCGGGTGGTGCTGGCCTGTGCCCTGGTTGTCGCGTTCGCCTGGGCGCCCTACCAGCTCTATCGCCACTCCGGCCTTGAGCGCTACGTCCGCCTGTGCGACGAGCGCGACGCGCTGCACGCGGGCAACTTGCGCCTCCTTCACGAGACCGAACAGCTGCGCAGCGAGCTCGACGCGCTGAGTGACGATGACGGACGCGATCTGTCCAACGCCGCCATCGAGCGCGCGGCGCGCGACCAGCTCGGCTTCGTCCATGCCGACGAGATCGTCTTTCAGATCGAGCGCGCCCCCTAGATGATGACCCTGGGCGCACGTACCGAGCGATTCCTCGGCCTGGTCGGGCGGCTCTTCGGCCGGCTCTGGGGCGTCGCGATCGCGGTCGGCGGCTGCCTGTGTCTGCGTCAGGGCTACTTTACCGATCTGCGTGCCGAACGTGCCGACGCCGGGCCGATCGTCGCGCTCTGTCTCTTCGGGATGTGGCTGTGCGCGCGCCTGTGGGCGCGGCTGGCGATCGCGCCTTCGGCGCCGCTGAGGACGGCAGCGCAGCCGGCGCAAAAGGAGGCCGCACTGGCCCGCGCCGACGTCGAACTCGGCATGGCGCTGTTCGTGTGTGCCGACGTCATCCTGGCGCTCACCGGCGGGCTGTCGTCGCGGCTTTATCCGCTGATTTATGCGGTGGTCGCGTTTGCCGTGACCTTTCACCGTCGTGCCGTCGGGCTGCCGCTTTTGTTCGTCGGTGTCGCGCTCGAATGGCTGCTCTATCGCGGGACGCCCTTCAGTGAAGCGGCACAGATGGCGTTTTTCTCCCATGTCTGTTTTTTCGGGTTTTTTGCTTTACTCCATCTTTTTCTTTTGCAGGCCGAGCTCCTGCGGCAACGGCGCGAGCATCGCCTGGCGGTGGCCGGCGATATCCGTCGCCTGCGTCAGGAGGCGCGCGACTTTCGGCTCATCTCGTCGTCGCTGACCGCCGACCCCAAGTTGCGCTCGCGCGAGTCCGACGAGGAGCGTCTGGCCGTCGCCGCCGTCGAGACCATCCACCAGACGCTGTTCTATACCCTCGAGCTGCTCAAAAAATCGCTCGACCTGCACACCGCAGTCCTGCTCTGGCTCGACGAGCGCGGCGAGCGGTTGACGATCAAGGAGCTGGTCTCGGACTCGGACGCGATCACCGAGGTGTCGCTGCCCGCCGATGCCGGCGCGCTTGGCACCATCGTGAAAAATCGACTCCTGGTGAACCTGCGCGACCCCAAGCGCTCGCACCTTCCGTACTACAATGGCAACGCCGCCGACGCCTCGGCCGACGTCGACTTCTTCGTCGGCGTGCCGGTGCTCGAGGATGGCCACCTGCGCGGCGTGCTGTGCGCCGACCGTCGCGGCCGCGCGTTCGGCGCCCTCGATGAAGCGCTTCTGCAAGGCGCCGCCGGACAGATCTTGCGTACCATTCAATCCGAGCGTTTGTTCGCCGCCGTCGAGCGCAGCAAGTACGAGCACGAGCGCTTTTTCGCCGCGCTGGCTCGTCTCAATCGCGCGCTTGGCACCGAGGCGGTGTGTGCCACCACGTTCGAAGGGCTGGCCGAAATCTGCGCCTTCGACTTCGCCGCAATCACGCTGTTCGACAAAAACGCGCGGCGCCATCGCGTGGTCGCGGCGCACGGTGACCAGGCGCTGGTCGGCAAGGTCACGGGGTTGGAGTTTGCCGACAATGCCGGCCTGGTTGCGATGGTGGTCAAGAACCGCCATTTTTTGCCAGCCGGCGGCGAGCTGCGCGATCCCAATATTTTGGTGTTCACCAAGAAGGTGCGGCTGGCCGGCATGGAGTCGCTCCTGGTGCTGCCGCTCATCGCCGCAGATCAGGCCGTGGGCGCGTTCACCATCGCCGCTCGACGGCCGCGCGCGTTCACCAAAGACAAGCGCGAGATGATGATGGTGGTGGCCAACCACGTCGCAGTCTCGCTGTCGAACGCCGGCATGTACGGGCGCATGGAGGAGATGGCCACCACCGACGGGCTCACCGGCCTGGTCAACCACCGCACATTCCAAGAGCGCGTGGTCGAGATGCTGGCGCGCGCCGAGCGTTCGGGCGGCACCCAGGCGGTGCTCCTCACCGACATCGACCACTTCAAGAAGGTCAACGACACCTATGGCCATCCGGTCGGCGACCAGGTGCTGCGCAAGGTGGCTCAGGTGGTGTCGAGCTGCGTGCGCAAGATCGATTTGGCGGCGCGCTACGGCGGCGAGGAGTTCGCGGTCGTGCTCGAAGGCACCGACGCCGAAGGCGCCCGTCTATTGGCCGAGCGCATCCGCACCGAGGTGCAGAAGCTGATTTTCCAGTCCGACAAGGGCCCCTTTTCCGTGACCCTCTCGCTCGGGATTTCGGTCTATCCCGAGGACGGCCGCGACTCCAAGACGCTGATCGGCCGCTCGGACCAGGCGCTCTATCACGCCAAGCACAACGGCCGAAATCGAGCCGTCGCCTGGAGCGAGACCGCGGCAGCCGGCAGCCCGCCATTGGCCGCGGTTCGCTAAAGCCGCCTATTGGTTCAGCCCACGGGTGGCGATCGCGGAACTGCGTCTTTCGTTGGTCATGCGACAACGGCCGCGACCGGCCCCCTCTTTGGACGCGCGCTCGAAAGAGCGGAGGAGGCAAGCGTGCGCTGGCTATTGGCTTCGTCGACCATTCTGTGGTTTGGCTGCAGCGACCGACCCACCACTATCGGGACCCGCGACGGTGACATGGCGGTCCTCGGTGATCTGGCGCCAACGGAAGAGTCTACGTGAAGTAGGCAGGCACGAGGTCGGAGTGTGAATTGACAGGCCCCGCGTCGGGCGCCATGCTGGCATCGTGGTCCGACTTTGCGCGTTGCTCTTCGCCGTCAGCCTCGGGGTCGGCTGCACGAGCTCGGTCACGCTGGTGCGCCTGTCGATCACGGTCACCGACGGGGGGCCGCCGGTCAGCTTGGCGGTGTCTGTGTACGATCGTTTTTCGGCGCTGGTCCACGGGCGCGCCACACACTCGGCCAAGCTGCCGGGGACGCTGCTCATCGACGGCCTGCCCGCGGTCACCGAGGAGCTGCGCATCGCGGTCGACAGCGATCCTGCGACCGGCGAGCTGGGCGGCACCGCCGTGCAGCTCAACCCGAATCATCAGATCACGGCGCAGATCGCGCTGTCGCAGCACACACCTGACGACGACCACGACGGCGTGCCCAACGACATCGACAATTGTCCGTCGGTGTTCAATCCCGACCAGGCGGATATGGTCGGCGACGGCACCGGTGACGACTGTCGCGGCACCGACACGCACGACCTGGCGGGATTGAAGTACGACCTGGCCGGCCTGGATTTTTCGCCGCCGCCCATCGACCTGGCCCGGCCCCAAGATCTAGCCACCACTTTGCCCAAAGACATGGCGGTGAAAAAGCCCGATATGGCGGTCACTCCGAAACCCGATATGGCGGTCACTGCGAAACCCGATATGGCGGTCAATCCGTGCGCCGGCATGCTCCTGTGCGACACCTTCGAAAGCGGCGTGCCCAACGCCGCGTGGACCAAGTACAGCAGCGTCACGTCGGGCACCGGCACCCCGACGATCACCGTCGACAGCACTCACGCCTATCGCGGTACCAAGGCGCTCCATGTCCATTTTCCGTCGACGATTACCGATGGTGCTGCATGGCTCGCCGAGACGGCGGTCCTGCCAGCGACACCGCGCGCCTTCATTCGCGCGCACTTTTATGTCGGCTCCGGCTTTGCGATGGGCGGCGCGAACCTGATTCAGGCGATCCAAGATACCGACAACGGTTATGCCATTCGGTTGCGCATGGATCCGTGGGACGGGACGCCGACCGGCGACGTGCAGCCCGGCCTCGGTTTCGAAGAAGCCAGCAACTCGTCTACGGGATCGGGGACACGAACACCGTACTCCGTGCCGCTCAACAAGTGGTTCTGCGCCGAGCTGGAGATCGATCAGAACGCCACGCCGAGTAAGCCGGGCGTCGTCGCCACCTATTTCACCACCGATGGGACGCCCGAGCCGGCGGCGACCAACGTCACCGACTACAGCATGAGTGGGCCACCCTATCCGACGCTCAACATGGCGCCGACACAAACCTGGGTTCACGAGATCGATGTCGGCCCGTACTTTACCGCCGGCACGGCGACCGATGGCGACATGTGGATCGACGACATCGCAATCTCGACGTCCCGCATCTTTTGCAACGACTGACCCGCCGGGTCCCGCTCGCTTTGTGGTTGTGGCATGTTGGCGCGGCACATGGCGCCGCTTCTGTTCGTCCGACACGGGCAAGCTTCATTCGATGGACCGGACTACGACGTGCTTTCGCCGCTCGGACGACGGCAGGCCAGGGCGCTCGGGCGCTGGTTGGCTGGGCGTTATCCGGCGCTCGACCTCTTTGCCGGGCCGCGCCGCCGCCATGTCGAGACCGCGGAGGAGGCGCGCGCTGGGGCGGCCGAGCTTGGTGTGCAGTACCAGACCGCGGTCGCGGCGCCGCTCCTCGATGAGATTCCGATCGACGACATCCTGCGTGTCTATCTACCGCGCGTCAGTCCTGGCCTCGGGCTGGCCGCGTTCGCGCTCGGCGGCGTGGTCGACGGTCCGGGCCGGCAGGAGCGGATCAGCTTGATCTATCGTGCGGTCGCACTGTGGTGGCGGGACCCGGACAAGAGCAGTGGCGACTTCGAGAGCGCGGCCGAGTTCGAGGCGCGGATCGCGCGCGCGGCCGGCGAGCTGGCCGGCGATTCGCCCTGCTGTGCCTTCACGTCGGCGGGGCCGCTGGTCGCGGCGCTCTCGGTCTTTGCCGCACCGCTCCTGGTGCAAGCGGTGAGCCCCACCGACATCGCCAACTGCGCTGTCGTCGAGCTGACCCGGCACGAGGCGGTGTTTCGCTCGATGGCGTTTCCAATAAGCGAGTTCCTGGCGGCCGCCGAGGTCACCTTTATCTGATGCGTGCGCTCCTCTTGCTGGCGATTCTCTGGCCGGTCGTCGCCCGTGCCGGCGGCACGCGCTTCATTGATCTGTTCGGCACCACGGATCGCCACGGTCAGCTCGAGCCGCAGACGCTCGATCTGCCGACCGGGCGGGTCGTGGCCGGCGGCGCCGCGATGCTCGGCGGCTTCATCGCGCGCGCCCGTGCTAAAGCGCCGGGCCGGGTGCTGCTGGTCGACTCCGGCGACCTGTTCCAGGGCACGATGGCGTCGAATCTCGCCGAGGGCGCGCCCATCGTCGACGCGATGAACGCGCTCGGCTTTGCCGCCACAGCGGTCGGCAATCACGAGTTCGACTTCGGTCCGGTGGGTCCACACATCGTGGCCAAGAGCCCGCATGAGAATCCGCGCGGCGCACTCGAAGCGCGAATCGCGCAGGCCCACTTTCCCTTTCTTCTGGCCAATCTCGTCGACGCGCGGGGTCGGATGCCCTTTTTTGCCTACACGCTGGTCGAGGTCGATCACGTCAAGATCGGGTTGGTCGGCGGCGTCTCCGAGGATCTGTTTCGCACCACGCTCAAGAGCAACCTGCGCGGGTTGACCGTGCTGCCGCTGGCCGATTCCGTCGTCAAGGCGGCGCATGCGGCGCGTGCCCACGGCGCCCAGGTTGTGGTGGCGTTGGTTCACGCCGGCGGCCGCTGTCCGCTCTCGCGTCTCGTCGGCGCCTCGAGCACCGAGCTCAGCGATGTGCAGCCGGGCACGACAGTCGGTTGCGAGGACGATTCCGAGGTGTTCCAGCTGGCGCGCGCGCTCGGCGCCGAGCCTGGGCTGGTGAACGCGATCTTCGCCGGCCACACGCATCAAATCGAGCACGCGGTAGTCGCCGGCATCCCGATCACGCAAGGCGCACCGAACGGTGTCGGGCTGGCCGAGATCTCGATCGAGGTCGATGCGACGGGCCGACCGACCGGCCATTTCCTCTTGCCCGCACCGCGTCTTCTCGACGGTAAGCCGTTTCTTGGCGCGCCGGTCGCGCCGGATCAAAAAATAGCGGAGCTGATCCGGCCTGCGCTGGCCCGCGCTCAGGTGGCGCGCGCCAAGCTCGTCGGCATTACGCTGCCGGTGCCGCTGCCGCGTGCGTTCACGGTCGAGTCGCCGCTCGGCAATCTGGTCGCCGACGTGATCCGTGCGTCGACCCACGCCGAGATAGGGTTGATGAACGGCGGCGGCCTGCGCGCAGATCTGCCGGCCGGCCCGGTGACCTACGGGGCGCTCTTCGAGGTGCTGCCTTTCGATAACCATCTGGCGGTGGTCGAGATGACCGGCGCGCAGCTGCGCGCCTTGGTCGACGGAAATCTGCACGGCAAAAAAGGCGTGCTCTCGGTGTCGGGGATGACTGTGCATGCACACTGCACGGGAGCGCGGCTGACGGTCGAGCTCGTGCTCGAAGGCGGAAAAGCGGTCGACGACCGGCGCGTCTACCGCGTCGGGACCAACGATTTTCTCGCGCTCGG
The DNA here is from genome assembly GCA_038325015.1 of Polyangia bacterium. Classification (GTDB taxonomy): domain Bacteria; phylum Myxococcota_A; class Polyangia; order Palsa-1104; family Palsa-1104; genus JBBQIO01. Next base: position 1,507 of record JBBQIO010000011.1, on the reverse strand, counting down.
CGGCGACGACTTCGGCACGCTGCACGACACGCGCGTGCACATCGACGAGCCGCGCCTCGTACGCGACGAGGTTGCGCTGTGGTTGGCGCAGCACGCAGATCTCGATCCGCTCAGCCACGCGCTGTACAACCCGGCCGCGCCGCGCTTGGTCCTGCCTACGCCGCGGCCCCTCGTCTGTCCTCAGCCCTGAGGGCCCTAAGGCTGCGGCGCCTCGGCGTCAGTTCGCGCTTCCAAGATCAATCCGACTCCGGTGAGTCCGGTCAAGAGGATCGGCACCACCTGCATCGCGTGGTAGATGAGCGCAAATGCGATGGCCGTCCCCATGTCGACGCCCACCGCGTGCAGGCCGGCGACCGCGCCTGCTTCGAACGCCCCGACGTGTGCTGGCGTCGAGGGCAGCGCGATCGCCAGGTTCAACGTCAACAGCACTAGCGCCGGCGTGGCCCACGGCACGTGCACGCCAAGCGCGAGCAGCACCAGATAGACCTCGAACGCGTCGCACAGATAGCTGGCCAGCGACCAGGCGAGCGCACCGAAAACGATGCGCGGTTGGCGCATACCGTCCAGCCCGCGCCCCAGCTCGGCCCAGAACGACTCTGGCCGACCCCGCGCAAAACGCGGTGCCAGCACAATCAACAGCGCGATCCCGACGACGCCTATCGCCCCCAGCGTGCCGATGCTCATCGCCGCCCAGCGCGGCAGGCCGGGCAGGCAAAAGGGCAGCGGCGCCACCAGCAGCAACAGGCCGAGCGCCTCGAACAGCTTCTCGGCGACGATGATGCCAACCGAAACCGGTACCGGAATTCCGGCCCGTCGGCGGACCAGATAGGGGCGCAAAATCTCGCCCATCCGACCGGGCAGCACCGACGATGCCGCGTAACTGACCAGCAAGTAGTGATACAGGCGGGCGCGACCGATGCGCCCGAACGGCGACAGCATGAGATGCCAGCGCTCGCTCTTCATGCCGACGTGCACGAAGTTGACCGCCGCGGCGAGCACCACCCAGCCGAGCTGCGCGCCAAGCAGCGCATGTCGGATGCTGGTCAGGTCGACGTGCCGGAGCCCGAGAACGCACAATAGGACGACCGCCACCGCGAGCGTGATGCGCACCAGCAGCGAGAGAGCCTTCATGGCTTGGTCGCATCGAGGCGCAGGCGATCGATCATCGCGTCAACCTCGCCGCCCAGAATGACCATCAAGCTGCTCAGATAGATCCACGTCATGAGCACGACGGCCGCGCCGAGCGCGCCATAGGTTCGCGCATAGCCGTGAAAGTGGCCGACGTACAGGCGCAGGCCGATCGTCGACAAAAGCCACAGCCCGACGGCCACCAGCGCGCCCGGCGACATGAGCCGGAAGTGCTGCCGTCGGTTGGGTAAGATCGCGTAGCTGGTGGCGACCAACGTGAGCATCGCGAGCACGGCCAGCGGCAGGTGCAAGAAGCGCCAGAACTTTACAAAGCCCTCACCGAAGCCGAGCCAGTCGAAGATTGTCGTGAACAGCGCCG
>JBBQIO010000010.1:0-15441 GCA_038325015.1 Polyangia bacterium | reverse complement strand
GCCGCTCGACGTCAACCTCCGCGAGCTGGCCGAGGTCAAAAAGCGCTATCCGCGCCACGCGCTGATCGCGTCGCTGATGGTCGAGTCGACGCAAGCGGCCTGGCACGAGATCGTCAAGCGCGCCGAGGACACCGGCGTCGACGGGCTGGAGCTCAACTTCGGCTGTCCGCACGGCATGTCCGAGCGCGGCATGGGCTCGGCCGTTGGGCAGGTGCCCGAGTACGCCTGCCGCATCACGACCTGGGTCAAAGAGGTCGCGCGAACCCCGGTCATCGTCAAGCTCACGCCCAACATCACCGACGTGACCTACGTCGCGCGCGCCGCCAAAGAGGGCGGAGCCGACGCGGTCTCGCTGATCAACACGATCAACAGCATCACCGGCGTGGACCTGGAAAAATTCGTGCCGCGGCCGGAGGTTGCTGGCCGCTCGGCGCACGGCGGCTACTGCGGACCGGCGGTCAAGCCGATCGCGCTGCACATGCTGTCCGAAGTCGCGCGCGACGAGCGGGTGCGCCTGCCGATCAGCGGCATCGGCGGAATCTCCAACTGGCGCGATGCGGCCGAGTTCATTTTGCTGGGCGCCTCGACCGTCCAGGTATGTACAGCGGTAATGCACTATGGCTTTCGCATCGTCGAGGACATGATCGACGGCCTCGCGGCGTATCTCGCCGAAAAGGGGCTGCGCAGCGTCGCCGAGCTGGTCGGTCGCGCGCTGCCGACGGTGACCCGCTGGGAGGAGCTCGACCTCAATTACAAGGTCGTGGCGCGCATCGATCAGGACAAGTGCATCGGCTGCGGCCTGTGTTACGTCGCGTGCGAAGACGGTGCGCACCAGAGCATCGCGGCGCAACCGGCCACCGCGCCGGGCGCGCGCACCCACGTCGAGATCATCGAGTCGACCTGTGTCGGCTGCAACCTGTGCAGCCTGGTGTGCCCGGTTCAGAGCTGCATCGACATGGTGCAGATCCCCGGGCCGCCCGGCGAAAAGCCGCTCAACTGGAAACAGTATCAACAGAACCCCGCCGCCCATCCGCACCTGGGCCCGCACAACGCTCACTAAACAGGAACGCATGGATGCGGAGACAAATGGAGATGTTCCTGTTTAGACATTTTTACGAGGCGTGCCGCCTCGCCACACCGGCGAAGCCGTCGGGGCCCCACACCTGCCTCAACACGCCGACTTCGGCGCGACGCGGCCTTTGGCCGCTCAATTTGGATCGCGCTTTGCGCGACTCTGTTTAGCCGTACTGCACAGTAGGAGAACGACCATGCATGACCTCATTGGCAACTTCATCGGCGGCGAGTGGAGCACTTCGCCCACCGGTCGCACTCAGGCCAACATCAATCCGGCCACCGGCGAGACGCTGGGCCAGGTCACGGTGTCGGGCAGCGCGGATGTCGATCGCGCGGTGGCCGCGGCCAAGGCTGCGCTGCCGGCGTGGCGGCGCACTCCGGCGCCCCGTCGCGGCGAGGTGCTGGCGCGTGCGGCGGTCGAAATGGTGCGTCGCAAAGAGGAGCTGGCGCTCGCCTTGACGCTCGAAGAGGGCAAGACGCTGGGCGAGTCGCGCGGCGAAGTGCAAAAGGCGATCAACACGATCGAGTTCGCGGCTGGCGAAGGGCGGCGGCTCAACGGCGAGACCGTTCCGTCGGAGCTGCCGTCGACGTTTTGCTGGACGCAGCGTGAGGCGCTCGGCGTGGTCGCGCTGGTGACGCCGTGGAACTTCCCGGTCGCCATTCCGTGCTGGAAGCTGGCGCCCGCGCTGGTCACCGGCAACACCGTGGTCATGAAGCCGGCGTCGTTGACGCCGTGGACCGCGAAAATCATCGGCGAGATCTTCGCCACCGCCGGGCTGCCGCCGGGCGTGCTCAACATCGTGTTCGGCCCCGGCTCGTCGGTCGGGCAGCGCTTGGTCGAGCATCCCGATGTGCGCGCGCTGTCGTTTACCGGATCGAACGAGGTCGGCATCAAGCTGTACAGCGATTCTGCTGCACTGCACAAAAAAGTCCAGTGCGAGATGGGCGGCAAGAACCCGCTCATCGTTCTGGAGGACGCGGAGCTCGAATTGGCCGCCACCGCGACGGTTCAGGGCGCCTTCGGATCGGCCGGCCAGCGCTGCACCGCGACCTCGCGCGCCATCGTGGTCAAAGAGGTGCTCGCCGACTTCACCAAGTTGGTCCTGGAAAAGACGCGTGCGCTGGTCGTCGGCGACGGCACCAAGGCGACCTCGAATGTCGGCCCGCTGGTCGATGAATCGCAGCTCCGCACCGTACTCTCGTACGTCGAGATCGGCAAAAAAGAGGCGCACCTCGCGCTCGGCGGCGCGCGTATTGGCGAGACTGGCTTCTTCGTCGAGCCGACCATTTTCACCGGTGTGGCGCCAGCAGCGCGCATCGCGCAGGAGGAGGTCTTCGGGCCGGTGTTGGCGATCATCGAGGCGCGCGATTTTGCCCACGCGATGGAGATCGCCAACGACAGCCAGTTCGGCCTGACCTCGTCGATCTTTTCGCGCGACGTCAATCGCGTGTTTCAGTACCTCGAGAACATCGAGACCGGCATGACGCACGTCAACTCGGCGACCGTCGGCGGCGAGGTACAGCTGCCGTTCGGTGGCCTCAAGTCGACTGGCGTCGGCGGCCGCGAGATGGGGCGCACGGCGATCGAGTTCTTCAGCGAATGGAAGACGATCTATGTCGACTACACCGGTCAGCGTCGCACCACGTCGATTTACTAGTTGCCAACGGCGGAGCCAATACGATGAAGCTCGAACGCCTGACTCTGCACACGCGCGATCTCGATCGGGCGCGTGCGTTTTATCGCGAGATCCTGGGATTTACCGTCACCGATGAGGATCAGCACATTGTCGTCGACGCCGGAGGCATCGAGCTGTGCGTCGACCCGGCGGCGCCGCGCGTCCGCCTCGACCGAGCCGAGCCGCGCTTGATCTTTCACACCGAAGGGCTGCAGCTGCGCTGTCTGGAGTTGCGCGATCGCGGCGTTTCGGTGGATGGTCCGCGCACGGTGATTTCGGGCAATCAACTGACGCAGGTCACGCTCAGCGCGGAGCTCACGGATCCGGACGGCCATCCGATCGGGCTGGTGGAGCGCGTCGCGATTACTCCGAGCAGCGATCCCATAAGCACTCATCAGGAGCGGGTATGAAAGTCACATGCGGGCTCATTCAAGCTAGCAACGTAATCAACGACGAGACGCGACCGGTCGCCGAGATCCAGGCGGCGATGCTGGAGAAGCATCTGCCGCTGATTGAAGAGGCTGGCCAAAAAGGCGTGCAGATCTTGTGTCTGCAGGAGATTTTCAACGGACCCTACTTCTGCCCGTCGCAGGATCCGCGCTGGTACGACGCCGCCGAGCCGGTTCCCGGGCCGACCATCGAGCGCATGCAGGTGCTGGCGCGCAAATACAAGATGGCGATGGTGATTCCAGTCTACGAGCGCGAGATGGCCGGTGTTTATTACAACACCGCTGCGGTCATCGATCACGACGGCAGCTATCTCGGGAAATATCGGAAAAATCACATTCCGCAGGTTAATCCGGGCTTCTATGAAAAATACTATTTCAAGCCGGGAAACCTGGGATATCCGGTGTTCAAGCTGTCGTCGGGCGTGACCATCGGCGTCTACATTTGTTACGACCGCCATTTTCCCGAAGGTGCGCGCCTGCTCGGCTTGAACGGCGCCGAGATCGTGTTCAATCCGTCGGCGACCGTGGCCGGGCTTTCGCAATATCTGTGGAAGCTGGAGCAGCCGGCTCATGCGGTGGCCAACGGCTATTACATGGGCTGTATCAATCGCGTCGGCACCGAGGCGCCGTGGGGCATCGGCAAGTTCTACGGCACGTCCTATTTCGTCAATCCGCGCGGCGAATTCTTGGCCACGGCGAGTGAAGACCAAGACGAGTTGGTAGTCGCCGAGCTCGACCTGGCGGTCATCGAACAGGTCCGCCGCACCTGGCAGTTCTACCGCGACCGCCGCCCCGACTCGTACGGCAATCTCGTCGAGGAGCTGCCGTGAGGACGCTCATCAAGAACGGCACCTGCGTGACGGCCAGCGACACGTTCGGCGCCGATCTGTGGATCGACAAGGGCAAGATCACAGCGCTGGTCGCGCACGGCACCGATTTGGGCGCGGCCGACCGGACCATCGACGCCCAGGGAAAGTACGTCATTCCCGGCGGCATCGACGCGCACACCCATCTCGATATGCCTTTTGGCGGCACCAACTCGGTGGACGATTTCGAGTCGGGCACCCTGGCGGCCGCGCACGGCGGAACGACCTGCATCGTCGACTTCGCGATTCAAAAAAAAGGGGGGTCTCTAAAAGAGGCGCTCGATACCTGGCATCAAAAGGCCGAGGGCAAGGCCTATATCGATTACGCCTTCCATATGATCGCGACGGATCTGCCGCCCCAGTCACTGGCCGAGATGGGCGACATCGTCAACGAGGGTGTGACCTCGTTCAAAATGTTCATGGCCTATCCTGGGGTGTTGCTGCTCGACGATCAGTCGATCTTCCGCGCCATGTTGCGTGCCGGCGAGCTCGGCGCGCTGATCTGCATGCACGCCGAGACCGGCTTGCCGATCGATGTTCTCGTTGAGCGAGCGCTGGCCCGAGGTCACACGGCGCCGATCTATCACGCACTCACCCGACCTGAGGTCGCCGAGGCGACGGGCACCGAGCGGGCCATTTCGCTCGCCGAGATGGCACACGTGCCGGTCTATCTGGTGCATCTGTCGGCCGAGCGTGCGCTGTTGCGGGTGATGGAGGCGCGCGACCGCGGTCTGCCGGTGTATGCCGAGACCTGTCCGCAATATCTGTTCTTGAGTGAAGACGATTTGCGCGGCAAGCCCGACGGGGAGGGGGAAGGCGAGTTCGAAGGGGCCAAGTACGTTTGCACGCCGCCTTTGCGTCCCAAGCACCATCACGAGGCGTTGTGGCGCGGCTTGCGCAATCACGATCTGCAGGTGGTCTCGACCGACCATTGCCCCTTCTGCATGAAGGAGCAAAAGGAGCTCGGCCGGGGCGATTTTTCCAAGATCCCTAACGGCATGCCGGGGATCGAGACGCGACTGCACCTGCTTTACGAGGGTGTGCTGCAGAACCGAATCTCGCTCAATCGCTTTGTCGAGATTACCTCGACTGCGCCGGCCAAGATCTTCGGACTCTATCCGCGCAAGGGTACGCTGGCAGTCGGCGCCGATGGCGACGTCGTGGTGTGGGATCCGCACAAGCGATTCGAGCTGTCGCACAAGAATCTACACATGCGAGCCGACTATGCATCGTACGAAGGCAAGGTCGTGACCGGCGCGCCGTCGCAGGTGCTGTCGCGCGGCGAGCTGATTGTCGACAACGACCAGATGTTGGGCAAAAAGGGCTACGGCGGATTCTTGCGTCGTGCGACGTTCGGGCTTTAACGATTTTTAATTGGGGATTAGCAGATGAGCGACGACGTCAGAACCATCTCGGGACAACATACGTACGGTACTTGGCGGCGGCAAAAGGGTTTCTTGCCGCTCAATATCGTCAGCGCGGACGGCTGCTATTTCACCGACGATTCGGGAAAGCGTTACCTCGACTTTTCCAGTCAGCTCATGTGCTCGAACCTTGGCCACAACAATCGCGCAGTCATCGACGCGATCAAAGAGCAGGCCGAGGAGCTGTCGTTCATTGCGCCCGGCTACACGACGCGCGCGCGCTCCGAATTGACCACCGAGCTGCTCAAGGTCCTGCCGGTCGGGTTGACCAAGTTCTTCTTCACCACCAGCGGCACTGATGCCAACGAAGCCGCGATCAAGATCGCGCGCATGGTGACCGGCAAGCACAAGATCATTTCGCGCTATGCGAGCTATCACGGATCGACCTCGGGATCGGTCGCGCTGACCGGCGATTTCCGCCGCTGGATGGTCGAAGGGCACGACACCGTGCCGGGTACGGTGTTTGCGCCGGACTGCAATTGTTATCGCTGTCCGCTCAAAAAGACCTATCCCGAGTGCGGCGTGGCCTGTGCGGATTACATCGAATATCAGATCGAGCACGAAGCCAACGTCGCGGCGGTTATCGTGGAGCCGATTGTCGGCACCAACGGCATTTTGGTGCCGCCCAAAGAGTATTTGCCGAAGCTGCGCGCCCTGACCAAAAAGCACGGCGTGCTGCTCATCTGTGACGAGGTCATGACCGGTTGGGGGCGCACCGGAGATTGGTTCGTCAGCAGCGCCGAAGGCATCGTTCCCGATATCTTGACCACCGCCAAAGGCATTACCGGCGCCTATGTTCCGCTCGGTCTGTGCGCCACTACGCAGGAGGTGGCGGACTTTTTCGAGAACCGCTATTTCGCTCACGGGCATACTTACGAGGCGCATCCTCTGACGCTCAAGCCGGCGATTGCGTCGATCAAAGAATATCAGCGGCTCGATCTGATTCAGCGCAGCCGCACGCTGGGCGAATCTCTCGGGGCCAAGCTACGTAAGCTGGCCGAGCGCCATCCATCGGTGGGCGACGTTCGCGGTCGAGGCCTCTTCTGGGCGCTGGACCTGGTCAAAAATCGCGCGACGAAAGAGCCATTCAATACGGCGCGCGAAAAGCTCGACGGCAAACCGTTGGTCATCGACCAGGTGACGACCAAGCTGAGCGCGCTCGGTGTGCCGACGGTGGGCTGGATCAGCCATCTGGTGATCGCGCCGCCGCTCATCATCACCGAGGCCGAGATCGACGAGGGCATCGCCGCTCTGGATGAAGCGCTCAAGATCTCCGACGCCGCCTACGTCAACTAGCCCTTTGCAAACAGCGAACGAAATCGTTCATGCCGACGGCCGTGTCGAGCTGACCGAACAGGCGCGCCAGCAAGTCGAACAGGGCAGCCTGTGCAACGAAGATCTGGCGCCGGTCCGTGTGCGCGACCGCAACTGGTCGACCTACAATTTTGCGGCGCTGTGGGTCTCGATGGCCCATTGCATTCCCACCTACATGATGGCGTCGGGCCTGATCGGCGCCGGCATGTCCTGGGGTCAATCGCTCTTCACGATCTTGCTCGGCAATTTGATTGTCCTATTGCCGATCCTCGGCAATTCCCACGCCGGGACCAAATACGGCATACCATTTCCGGTCTACGCGCGCGCCGCGTATGGCACCGCCGGGTCGAACTTACCGGCGTTGATGCGCGCAGTTGTGGCGTGTGGCTGGTTCGGTATTCAGTGCTGGATAGGTGGTGAGGCTTTTCACACGCTGTTCAAAGCGCTGTGGCCGCACTGGGGCGCGCTGTCGATTCACGGCCACTATTCGCACGTGGGCGGTTACGCGCTGGGCGAATGGATTTCATTCGCGCTGTTTTGGAGCCTCAATATTCTGATTGTCTATCGCGGCATGGATTTGCTGCGCCGGATTGAAAATTGGGCCGCGCCCTTCGTTTTGGTGATGACCGGCTTCTTGGTCGCGTGGGCCTTGGTTCGCGCGCACGGGATCGGGACGATTTTGCATCAGCCCGGTCGCTTTCACGATTTGAAGTCGTTTCTGCCGGTCTTCATTCCCTCGCTGACGGCGATGATCGGCTTTTGGGCCACCCTTTCACTCAATATGCCGGACTTCACCCGTTTTGGTCGTTCGCAAAAAGAGCAGATGGTCGGCCAGGTGGTGGCTCTGCCCACGACCATGACGCTGTTCGCGGCGATGGGCGTTCTCATCACCTCGGCCAGCGCGATCATTTACGGACATGCGATTTGGGATCCCGTCGAGCTGGTCGGCAAATTCACCGAGCGTTGGATTGTCGTGGTCGCCATGTTCACCGTCGTCGTCGCAACGTTGAGCGTGAATATTGCCGCCAATGTGGTTTCGCCAGCCAACGACTTTGCCAATGCCTTTCCGCGGCTGATCACGTTTCGTCGCGGCGGATTGATTACCGGCTTGATCGGAATTGCCATGCAACCGTGGCGCCTTTTGGCCGATCCGTCGGGCTATATCTTCAAATGGCTGCTCGGCTATTCGGGTGGGTTGGGGGCGATTGCCGGAGTGCTGATTGTCGATTATTTCGTAATTCGTAAGAGGCAGCTGCGACTGGCCGACCTTTATCAGCGCAACGGCGTCTATCGTTATTTTGCGGGCTGGAATGCGGCAGCGGTCATTGCAACACTGCTGGGCTGCGCGGCGGCATGGATTGGCGTCGTCGTCCCCGCGCTACATCACCTGTACGACTACGCCTGGTTCGTCGGATTCGGCGTCGCTGGCGCCGTTCACTTCGTGCTCAGCGATAAATCTACAAAAGGCTGAGCGGCGGCGCGGTCACCAGGTCCAAGAATTCCTGTCGTGTGGCCGGCGACTCGCGAAAGACTCCGCGCACCGCGCTGGTGACGACGCGCGCTTCGTGGGCATGAATGCCACGCGCCGCCATACACAAATGCAGCCCTTCGACATAGGCCGCCGAGCCGCGCGTCTCGAGGCGCGCGTGCAGAATCTCGGCCAGCTCGTTGGTCATGTCCTCTTGCAAAACCGGGCGTCGCGACAGGAGCCGAACCAAGCGCGACAATTTGGAGATGCCCAGCACGCGCGTGCCCGGCAAATAGGCCACCGAAACACGATAAATAACGGGCAACAGATGGTGCGGGCACATACCGAACGTGGAGTTGTATTTCGAGATCACCATTTCGTCGTAGCGCGCCGGAAAGGTGCGCGACAGCATCGCTTCGACTTCGGCGGCAATCTGTGCCGGCGGCAGCACCATCTCGACGAGAGCGCGCGCGGCGCGACCCGCCGTTTCGGAAAAATTGTCGTCGGTGGTCGGGTAGCCCATGTCGCCGAGGACATCGAGAATGCGCTGGTAGGGCTCGGTGAGGCGTGCGGCGTAGTCGTCGGGTGCGATCATGCGGGGACACTAGCAATTAGTCGACTGGCCCAGGCGGACAAACCGACTTGGGAGAGCGCGGCCAGAGCGACCCAGCGCGCGTCGGTATAGGGAGCAACGAGCTTCGGCTTGGCGGTGCGCCCGAGCCCCACGACGAAAGGGGCGATCTCAAGCCGCCGATGCGACAAGAGATGAACGATCGGCGGCAGCCGACGCCACGTTACATCCAGCGCCCAGGACCGAGCCAGCCTGTTCGCCGCCTGTTCGTCCGTTTCGTCATCGATACGCTCGCCCGAGGGCGGCTCCCACAGCCCCCCCCAAAGGCCGCGCGTCGGCCGTTGCGCCAACCACACGCGCTGCTCGCGGCGCGCCAGCAGTGTCACCATCGCCACCGTCGGTACAGCGGCTTTTTTTTTCGGGCGCGGCAGCTCGTCGACGCAACCCTGGGCGAGGGCGTCGCACTCGTCGTGAACCGGACAGTGCGCACAATCGGGGTTGCGCGGCGTGCATACCGTTGCGCCCAGCTCCATCATCGACTGGTTGAAGTCCGACGCCGCATCGGCGGGAACGAGCGCCGCGGCGAGCTGCCACAGGCGGGCCGTGGTCTCGGTCGCTCCGGCAGGACCGTCGATCACGAACAGCCGCGACAGCACCCGCGTGACGTTGCCATCGAGGATCGGCTCAGCGCGGCCATAGGCGATGCTCAAAATCGCGCCCGCTGTGTAGGGGCCGATGCCGGCCAGCGTGCGAATCTCGGCCGGCTCGTCGGGAACGCGGCCGCCATAGCGCGCCACCACATCGCTCGCAGCGCTGTGCAAGTTGCGGGCGCGCGCGTAGTACCCCAGGCCCGACCAGTGCGCCAGGACCTCGTCGAGCGGCGCCTCGGCGAGCGCGCTCACCGTCGGGAAGCGCGCCATCCAGCGGTTGTAAAATGGCACCACCGCGTCGACGCGCGTCTGCTGCAGCATGATCTCGGAGACCCACACCTTGTACGGGTCTCGCGTCTGCCGCCACGGCATCGGCCGGTGGGCTTTTTTGAACCAGGCGATGAGCGCGGCGCGCAGGCGCACGAACCGCTCGGCCTGACCGCTCTTTTGGGTCACGGCGCGACAGTGGCGAATAGCCGTTCTATTTGCCAGGGCGATCTGGCACGTATAACGCCCATGAAGCGTGAAGGTCAGCCGCACAGCGCCTTTGATGCTGCAATGCAGCAAATAACGGGCATCAGACCGGTCCCGGCAAAGGTCTGGGGCGGGGCCGGCGACCTTCCGCCCGACGAGGTCCACGCCTACGGCTCCAGCGACGGCCATCACTGGCTGTACGTGACCTGGGGGTTGAGCGGCCTGTGGGCCGATAGCGAGGCAGACAACGACAGCGACGACGACGAGCCCACGTTCGAGCTGACCGTGCGCGTGGCTCGTGACGCGCGCGATGCTGCGCCGCCCGAATGGCCGGTCAGCCTGCTGGAAAATCTTTGTCGCTACGTCGCAACGACAGGCCACGCGTTCGACGCCGGCCATCTCATGCATCTGCGCGGGCCGCTGGCGCTCGATCGGCCGACGCAGCTCGTTGCGGTGGCCTTCGTCGTCGATCCGCGGCTCGGCGAGCGCCTGGTCGAGCCCCTGGCGCCGCCCGTCACGTTCTTGCAGCTGGTCGCGCTGACCGACGACGAATATCGCGCGGCGCGGCGCTGGAGCGTGGAGCGGCTGTCAGAGCTGTTCGCCGCCGACAATCCGTTCGCCATCGTCGACCTTGGGCGCGGCTCGCGCCTCGACGACAAGAAGACGCAAAAGGCCGTCGACGTCGGGTCGCGGCGCGATGGCTCGTCGACCAGTGAGCTGTTTTTGGCTGAGGCCGATTGGAAGCGCGGCGGCGACGGACGAATTCGTCTTAAGCTGGGTGCGGCATCAGCGCTGACGCTGAGCGAGCTGCTCTCGGCGCGGCTGCCCTTTGGTCGCCCCCTCCTGGTGGTGAGCGCGCGCTCGGGCAAGCGGGCACGCATTTTGTTCGAAGCGGGCGCAGAGGCGGCGGCCGCCGAGATGGACGATGCGGCGGGGCTGCGGATCACTCTCGATCCGGCCGCGCTCGCCGAGTGGATCAAGATCTTGCAGCCGCGCCGCGCGCGCCACGAGCTCGTCGCGCCGCCCTGCACCGTCGAGATCATCAAGAGTGAAATTCGCGACCGCGATGGCCGCGTCGTCGAGGTGGTGGAATGACACAACGTCGGGTACTCGACCATTTGAGCGCGCTGGTCGCCGCCGATACGCGCAATCCGCCGCGCGAGATTCGCGCCGATCAGGCGCCGTTCGAATATCTTCGCACGACGCTGAGCGCGGCCGGCTTTGCCGTCGAGCTTCGCGACTTGGGCGGCGGGTCGGTAAGCCTACACGCGCTGCGGGGCCGACCGCGCCTCTTGTGCAACGTACACCTCGACACCGTCAGTGACGGCGGCAACTGGGCGCGCAATCCACACCAGCTCGCCGTCGAGGCGGATCGCGCGTTTGGGCTCGGCGCGTGCGACGCCAAAGGGGGAGCGGCCTGTTTGATTGCGGCGGCCGAAGCGGTGCCCGGAGATCTCGCGATCCTGTTCACCACCGACGAGGAGGGCAGCGACGAGCGCTGCGTGCGCGATTTTCTCTCCCGGCAAGATATCGATGGCGGAGCGGGACGTCGGGCGCGTGCCGCCGATCTGTACGGCGGCGTCGTGGTCGGTGAGCCGACGAGCTGTCGCGCGGTGCTCGCCCACCGAGGCCTCGGCTCCGCCGAGCTTGCCTGGAGCGGACGGGCCGGCCACGGCTCCGAGGCGCGCGCGATGACCGACAGCGCGGTCCACGCCGCGGTTCGCTGGTCGGCTCGCGCGCTGGACTTTGCCCGTGCTCAGGAGAGCGAAGCGGTGGGCGGCCTATCGGGCATCCGGCTTAATCTCGGCCTCATCGCCGGCGGGGTCGCATCCAACGTGATCGCCGATCGCTGTCATCTGCGCTTCGGCGTGCGCTCGCGACCGGGCGAAGATCCGAGCGGCCTCATCGAGCGTCTGGCCACGCTCGATCCGTCGGGAGAGTCGCCCAACTGCGAGCCGCTCTCCGTCGGTCCTCCGCTGCCTCCGCCGGGCGGCGATACGGCCGCTGGTCAAGCGCTGGCCGAGCGCCTTGGTCTGCCCTTGGGCGCGCCGGTGGATTTTTGGTCCGAGGCGGCGCTCTTCGCCGCGGCCGGACTGCCGTCGCTGGTGTTCGGCCCCGGTTCGATCTTGCAGGCGCACGCGCCGGGCGAATGGGTGGCGCTGAGTCAGCTGGACGAAGCGTACGCCTCCTATCAAGCGCTCATCGCCCGAGCAGGAGGTGGATCGTGAATTCGACACAAGAGGTGATCACTCGACTACTGCGCAGCCTCGGAACACGCACCGAAGTCGAGCAGTATCTGCGCCAATTTTCCTCGCTCGGCGCCAAGAAGTTCGCGGTCGTGGTCGTCGACGGCGGTGTCCTGGCGCGTGAGCTCGACGGCCTGGCCTCGTCGCTGACGTTTCTGGCGCAGGTCGGTCTCTATCCGATCGTCGTACACGGCGCCGAGCCGCAGCTCGACGAGGCGCTGCGCTCGGCCGGCCTGACGCGACCGCTCGACGCGCGTGGGCTTGATGCCGCGCGCCGCGTGCTGCAGCGCGAAAATTTCCGACTGTGCCAGGCGCTCGAAGAGCTGGGCACGCGCGCCCGCCCGATCGGCTCGAGCGTCTTCGGCGCGCACGCGACCGACGGCGCTCTGAGCGGCAGCGTCGACGCCGTCCACCTCGATGCCGTCGAGGCCGCACTGCACGCCGGCCACCTGCCGATCTTGTCGGGCATCGGCGCCACACCGAGCGGCCAGATCGTGCACGTCGACGCCGAGGAGGCCGCCCATGCGCTCGCGCTGCGCATCGAGCCGTTCAAGATCGTGCTGCTCAACGAAGCCGGCGGATTGGTCGACGAGGCCGGCCAGGTCATCTCGGCCGTCAACCTCGCCGAGGACTTCACGCCGCTGATGGCGGACCTGGGACCGGCGACACCGCTTGGCCGCTCCATCGAGCGGGTGCGCACGCTCCTCGAAAAGTTGCCGCCGAGCTCGTCGGTGTCGATCACCTCGCCGGATCAGCTGGCCCGTGAGCTCTTCACCCATCGCGGCTCGGGAACGCTCTTGCGCCTGGGCGAGCGTGTCGTCTGCATCGAAGCGGGCGACTTTGCGCGCATTGATCAAGATCGCCTGCGGCGGCTGCTCGAAGAGTGCTTTGGGCGGGCGCTCGTCCCCGGCTATTTCGATCAGAAGAGCTTCCTGCGCGTCTATCTCGCGGACAGCTATCGCGCCACCGCGATCCTGACCCGCGAGGGCGACCACCCCGTCCCCTATCTCGACAAGTTCGCGGTCACCCAGGAGGCGCAGGGCGCGGGCGTCGGCGGCTCGATCTGGGGGCGCATGCAGCGTGACAACCCGAAGCTGTTCTGGCGCTCGCGCGCCGACAACCCGATCAACGGCTGGTATTTCGATCACGCCGACGGCAGCCACAAGACGGATCGCTGGACCGTCTTTTGGTACGGGCTCGACGGCTTCGACGAAATTCGCGCCAGCGTCGAACGCGCGCTCGACATGCCGGCCTCGCTGACGGAGCACGCCGCGTCATGACCTGGCGCATCGGCATGCTCGGCGGACGCGGTCACGTCGGACGGGAGCTCCTGTCGCTGCTCGACGATCGCTTCGAGCTGGTTGCGCTCGGCACGCGAGACGCGCAAAAGGCTGGGCGCACGCTCGCCGAGAGCTGGCTGGCACCGGTCGAGGATCCCACGCCGCCGTCGTTGCCGGCGCAGCTGTCCGATATGCGCTTCAGCTCGATCACGCCCGACCACATCGCGGACCTGGCGGTCGACGCGTGGGTGCTGGGACTGGGCAACGGCGAGTCCGCTCCCTATATTGCTGCGCTGCAGCAATCGAGTGCGGTACTGCTCGACCTGAGTGCCGACCATCGCTTCGACGACGCCTGGGTCTATGGCCTGCCCGAGCTCAACCGCGACGCAATCACCAGCGCGCGCCGGATTGCCAATCCGGGCTGCTATGCGACCGCTCTGGCGCTGGCGGTCTTGCCCTACCGGTCGATCATGGCGCGCACGCCCTACGGCTTCGGCGTGTCGGGGTACTCGGGAGCCGGAGCAACGCCGTCACCCCGCAACGATCCGGCACACCTAGCCAACAATCTATTGCCCTATGCGCTGGTCAACCATGTGCACGAGCAGGAAGTGTCGCGCCACCTCGCAACCGAAGTCCGCCTCCTGCCGCACGTGGCGCCCTTTTTCCGGGGCATCACGATGACTGTCGCGATGACGCTGCGCGAACCGCTCCGTGCAGAGTCAATGCACGAGCTAGCGGCGGTGCGCTACCGCGACGAGCCGCTCGTGCGGGTGCAGCGCCACCTATGTGAAGTGCGCGACGCCGCCGGCCGCGACGACGCCACGTTGAGCGGCTTTGCCACCGACGGAGATCAGGCCGTCGTCGTGGCCACGCTGGACAACCTACGCAAGGGTGCTGCCACGCAAGCGCTGCAAAACCTGCAGCTGGCGCTGACCCCCGTCAGCTAACGGCGCGCGTTTTCGATCCAGGCGGCAATCTCATCGGCGGCGGCGAATCCATCACCGGAAGCGCCGGAAGCGAAGCGCGGCAGGAGTGGCCAGTCGCGGTCGCCCATCTGCAACCACGCGGTTGCAGAGCTGGGAACGTCACCAAACGGACGCCGGTCAACGCCGGAGAAGCTGTCGAGACGCGCCGAATCGTTGACCGCAAATATCCAATAACCGCGCCGGAGGCGCATCGTGCCAGCAGCTCGATCGGCGGAAAATGACAGAGTCGAAGGGCGTTGCCTCAAATAGCCGTACCAAGCCAGCAGCGCGATCGCGACAGTTACGACGACGCCGACCCACGCCGAAACCGACAGGGTTCGCGTCCGAATGGTCTGCAGAGTAAGCATAAAAGCGGACAGAGGCGGCGAGAGCAGAAGAGTGAGAAAAAACACGAGATAGACCTGTGCTTCCAGCCCGGCGCGGCAATGCAGCGCGAGGACCGAGTCATCGTGCGTTAGCTGATAGCCCATGGCGCAAGACTATCGAAAGTTGCGGCCTGTGCCGAGCGGACGACGCGGCATCTGACGGACGGAGGCGGCGTGTAACCAGGCTCAGACGATTGCGGGTGCGGGCATCTCCAGTGCGGCGTACAGCGCTCGGACGGCTTCGGTCAGCGCCGCGCGATGCGGCGTAATCGGACCTGCGGACTGACCCACGCGGCTCAAGGCTTCGCCCACCGTCGCGACGACCGCCTGCCGATGGCTCAGGCCCGACACCAGCAAGATGCCGCGCACGATCGCGCGGACCACGCTTTGCCAGACCGAGTTGCCGACCGGGACCACGACGAAGAGTCGCAAACCGTCGCCCAACTCTTTGAACGACTGCTGCATGCGTTTGCGCACCGGCCCGTCGGGCGGCGTCGAACCCTCGGTGATGACCGACAAGCCGATCACGCCGTTGGGCTGCGTCTGAGCGACCGCGCTGAGCTCTTTGTGCCACCAGTCGAACCGCTCGACGGTCGCG
>JBBQIO010000009.1:0-15623 GCA_038325015.1 Polyangia bacterium | reverse complement strand
ATAAGACCCGTTGGCGCGCGCGAAAAAGACCGGCGTCCCGCCGACGCCACGAAAGGCGCGGACCGGCGAGTTGACGCCCCCGGGAATGTGCTGCTGCGCCTCTGCGAAGAGCGCTTCGGAGCGCGGACGCTGCATCAGTTTTTGTCTTTGTCGTCGTCGCTGCTGTCCCCTTGAGGACCGGTCTCGAATTCGACCGTGTCGTCGTCATCGGCTTCGGCGTCGTCGGCGTCGTCGTCTCCCGTGCTTGCAACGTCGTCGGTCAGGTCCTCTTCGCCGGCGATGATCTCGACCGGCGCGGCCTGCACCTCGCCTGCTTCCTCTTCCTTTTCCGCCAGGCTTTCGATGGCCATGACTGTTTCGTCATCGCCGACACGCACCAGGCGCACTCCCTGCGTGTTGCGTCCCAGTGTCGGGATGCCGCTCACCGGCATGCGGATGATCTTGCCCTCGGAGGTGATCAACATGAGATCCTCTCCGTCGGAGACCAAGCGGCAGCCGACGACCTTGCCGTTGCGCTCGGTGGTCTTGATGGTGATGACGCCCATGCCGCCGCGCCCCTTGACCGGATAGTCGCCGACCGGGGTGCGCTTGCCAAAGCCGCGCGCGCACACCGTCATCAGCGTCGCGGCCTCGCTACTGGCGAAGGTTTGACATGCGACCACCGCGTCGGCGACATCGCCCTCTTTTTTGCCGCGCAGCGTGATGCCTTTGACGCCGCGCGCGGTGCGTCCCATCGGCCGCACTTTGCGCTCGGAGAAGCGAACGGCGCGCCCGTCCCGCGTGGCAATCAGGACGTCGTCTTCGCCCGAGGTCAGCCGCACGCTGACCAGCTGATCGTCATCGTCGATGCTGACCGCGATGATGCCCGACGAGCGAATCGCCGAGAACGCCTCCAGCGGCGTCTTTTTGACGATGCCGCGGGCGGTCGTGGTGAACACGAACTTGCCGGCCGCAAAGGTCTTCAGTGGCAGCATCTCGACGACGCGCTCGGCCTCTTTGAGCTCCAGCACATTGACCAACGCCTTGCCGCGGCCGACGCGCGAGCCCTCGGGCAGCTCGTACACGCGCTTGGCATACGCCCGCCCGAGCGACGTGAAGATCAGCACATGGTCATGCGTCGAGGCGACGAACAGTTTGGCCACGAAGTCTTCGTCTTTGACCTGCGCACCAGTGATGCCGCGTCCGCCGCGCTTCTGCGCGCTGTACTCGGTGACCGCGCTACGCTTGACGTAGCCGCCATGCGACACCGTGACCACCATGTCCTCGACGGCGATCAGCTCCTCGATCGCGATCTCGCCTTCGTCGTCGACGATCTGGGTCCGGCGCACATCGCCGAACTGCTCCTTGATGGCGCGCAGCTCGTCGATGATTAGGGCCAGCATGCGCTTGTCATCCGACAAGATGGCTTCGAGACGGTCGATGGTCTCGCACAGGACTTTGTATTCGGCGTCGAGCTTCTCGCGCTCGAGGCCGGTCAGGCGCTGTAGCCGCATGTCCAAGATGGCCTGCGCCTGGCGCTCGGACAGGGCATAGTCTGCGCGTTCCGTGCGCCGCGTGATCTCGGCCTCGGGGCGTCCGGCGCGGCGGAGAAATTCCTCCAGGCCGGTGAACGGCTCGGCCATCAAGTTGGTGCGCGCCTCGTCGGGCGTCGCCGCCGCGCGAATGATCTGGATGACGCGGTCGATGTTGTCGACGGCGATGACCAGACCCTCGACAATCTCCTGCCGGCTTTTGGCCTCTTTGAGCTCGAAGAGCGACCGCCGCGTCACCACGTCCTTGCGGTGCTCGACGAAGTGGACGAGCGCGTCCTTGAGCGTCAGCAGTACGGGCCGCCCGTCGGCGATGGCCAGCATGGTCACGCCGAACGACGACTGCAGCGGCGTCATCTTGAACAGGTTGTTGAGCACCACTGCACCGACCGCGTCTTTGCGCAGGTCGAAGACGATGCGCATGCCGGCGCGGCTCGACTCGTCGCGAATATCGCTGATGCCCTCGAGGCGCTTCTCTTTGACCAGCTCGGCGACCTTTTCGACCAGGCGCGACTTGACCACCATGTAGGGAATTTCGGTGACCACGATCGAGACGCGCCCGTTCTTGTGCTCCTCGAACTCGGCCTTGCCGCGCATCACCACCGAGCCGCGCCCGGTCGTGTACGCAGCGCGAATTCCCTGGCGTCCGTAGATCGATCCGGCAGTCGGAAAGTCGGGCCCCGGAATGATCGCCATCAGCTGCTCGAGGGTGACACTCGGATCTTCGGCCAAGAGGATCACGCCGTCGATGATCTCGGACAGATTGTGCGGCGGAATATTGGTCGCCATGCCGACCGCGATGCCGGTCGCGCCGTTGATGAGCAGGTTCGGCGCCTTGGACGGCAGGACGTTCGGCTCGAGCTCCTTGTCGTCGTAGTTTGGCGACCAGTCGACCGTCTCTTTGTCGATGTCCGACAAGAGCTCGGAGGCGAGGCGCGCCATCCGCACTTCGGTGTAGCGCATGGCGGCCGCCGGGTCGTTGTCGATCGAGCCCCAGTTGCCCTGGCCGTCGGCGAGCGGGTAGCGCATCGAGAAGTCCTGCGCCATGCGGACCAACGCGTCGTAGATCGACGCGTCGCCATGCGGATGGAACTTGCCCATGCAGTCGCCGACGACGCGCGCGGATTTGACGTACGAGCGGTTCCACGTGTTGTTGAGCACGTGCTGCGTGTAGAGGATGCGGCGATGCACCGGCTTGAGGCCGTCGCGCACGTCGGGCAGCGCGCGGGCGATGATGACGCTCATCGCGTAGTCCATGAACGAGGACTTCATCTCCTCTTCGATGGCGATCGGCGTTTGCTGCGGAACCAGCGGGGTGGTCTCGGACATGGCCGGCTTTTTAACACAACAGCGGCGCCTTGACGTTGGCTCCGCTACGAGGCTACATCGCCGTAGTGCATCTTCTCGGCCTGGCTGTCGGCCTCAGCTTTATCGCATACATTGCGCTCGCCGCGAGCGCGGCGCTGCTGTTCGTGATCTTGTCCTATGCGCTGGCGTTTGGCGGCCGGGTGGCGCGGCCGCCCCGGCTGATGCGCGCGATGTTGGTCGAGCTGGCGGCGACGTTCGTGCTGCTGGTGCAGGCGCCGTCCTTTTTGTTTTTGGGCGGTCGTTATCGCGGTGTGGGACGCGGCAAGCGCCCGGTCTTGCTGCTGCATGGCTTCGTCATGACGCGCGCGCAGTGGCTCTGGCTCGGACGGCGATTGGCCCGGCGTGGCCTGGGGCCGGTGTATGGAATGACCTATTTTTCGCTGCTCTCGGTCGACAAAAGCGCGTCCCACCTGGCCCGGACCATCGAGCGGATCTGCGCCCGCGAAAAGGTTGAGGAGGTCGACCTCGTGGCGCACAGCCTGGGCGGGATCGTCGCGCGCTTCTACGCAGATCATTGTTCGAACAAGCGCATCGCACGTTTGACGACGCTCGGCAGCCCGCACCGCGGCACCAAGCACGCGCGGCTCGGGTTTGGAATTTTGTCGGCCACCCGCTCCCTCGAACCGACGTCCCCCTATTTGCACGCCGCATTCGCAGAAGGAGCTACGCTGCACTTTCCGATCACCTCGATCTGGTCGCGCGCGGATGCCATCGTGGTTCCACCCGAATCGGCGTCGCTCGGCGGCCTCGGGCGCGATGTCGTGTTCGACGATCTAGGCCATCTGGGAATGCTGCTGTCGCCGCGCGTCGTCGACGCCGTGGTCGAGAGTCTGTCGTGACCAATCTGTTCGAACGAAAGCTGATCATCGTCGGCGGCAAGGGTGGCGTCGGGCGCACCACGGTAGCTACGGCGCTCGCGGTGGCTGCGGCGCGACGCGGCAAACGGACCCTTTTGTGTCAGACCAAATCCAAGGAGCGGCTGTCGCAGCTCCTCGCCGTGCCGTCGGTCGGCTCCGAGCTGGTCGAGGTACGGCCGCGCCTGTCCGCCGTCAACATGACGCCGCAGGCCGCGCTGCGCGAATACGGGACGATGGTGCTGCGCTCCGAGTTCGTCGCCAAGCAGGTGCTGGAAAATCGCCTGTCGCGCGCCTTTTTGCACGCCGTGCCCGGGCTCGAAGATTATTCGATGCTCGGCAAGGTCTGGTACCACACGACCGAGGAAGAGCGCGGTCGGCCGCGCTGGGATCTAGTGGTCCTCGATGGGCCGGCCACTGGTCACCTGATCACGATGCTCAGCGTTCCCGACGCGATCTTGCGCGCCGTTCCCGAAGGACCGCTGACCAAACCAGCGGCCGCGACGCAGGGGCTGCTGCGCGACCCGGTTCGCACCGCGATCTTGCTCGTGACGCTGGCCGAAGATCTGCCGACCAACGAGACCATCGAGCTGGCGGCGCGCCTGCGCGGCCTGCAGCTTCCGCTCAGTGCATTGGTAATCAACCAGCTGTTTCCGCCGCGCTTCGTGCAGGGCGCCTCAGCGCGGGCGCTGGCGCAATTCGATCGTTCTGATGGTGCGGTCGCCGCCGATCCGGTGCTCGCGCCGCTCCTCGATCGCGCGCGCACCGTGGCCCATCGTCGTGCGCTCAACGAGCGCTACATGGCGCGGCTGGCCGTCGAGCTGCCGCTGCCGCAGGTGCAGCTACCGCTACTCTTCAGCGACAATTTTGGCGCCGCTGCGGTCGAAGATCTGTCGAACCGGCTGGAGGGGCAGCTGCTCGCGATCTCCGCCTGAGAAGCGGCCTGACGGCAAGCTCCAAAGTCGAAGTCCGTTCTGTTGTATTCTCCAAGCAATGCGTATTGTCCGGCAGCGCCTCTGGGCGGCTGTCCTCTTCGGATTCGTGCTGATGCTGCTCGCGATGCCGCGCTCGGTCGCAGCCGCTCGGGCGACAGCGCCCGCACCCACGGCGTGGGCCCTATTTAGACTCGATCCGCTCGGCATTCCCGACGAGATCGTCGATCAGCTGGAGCGCATCCTGCGCGTCGAGCTCGAGCGCGCCGTCGGGCGCACGCTCCTGCCCCGCGCCACGATCGACAAGGCGGTGGCGGCCAATCCTCGGCTGGCGACCTGCACCGCTGACGCGCAGTGCCTCGCACCGCTTGGACGTCTCATCGGCGCCGGCCACATCGTCGCCGGCAATGTCGGCGGCCTGGCCGACAGCTACGTGGTCAACCTCAAGCTCCTCGAAGAGGGGCGCGAAATTCGCCGAGTCGCGGCCACTTTGCGGGGCTCCCCGTCGGACCTGATCGACGAGATTCGCGTCGCCGCATTTCGTTTGGTCGCGCCGGAGCGGCTGGTGGGGCAGGTCGCGGTCCTTTCGGATGTCGCCAACGCGACAGTCGAGATCGACGAACGGTCGGTCGGTCTGACGCCGCTGCCCAGCCCGATCGCCGGCCTGACGGTCGGTATTCACCAGCTTGCGGTCACGCGCGCCGGCTTCTCCGACTATCGCCAAGAGGTGCCCGTGCGCTTCGAAAAGACGACTCAAGTCGTTGTGCATCAGCTCGCCGTTTCGGCCGATGGCCGCCCGATCGTCGCCAAGGCGCAGGATCATCGGCCCTGGTATCGACGCTGGTACGTCGTCGGGGGGATCGCCCTCGGCGCGGTGGCCACCGGCCTGGTGATCGGCTTCACGATTCCCAAACAGACCGCGCACGCCTGCGTCGGAGTCGGCTGTCCTTGATGCGCCTGGTGTTGTGCATGGCGGTTCTGTTTGTGGTTCCGCAGGTGCTCCTCGCCGATGAGAGCGTGCCCTTGGCGGTGCTGGCCAGCAGCGACGGCGAACTCGCCCCCAAGGATGCGGCGCGCTTGCAACAGGAGGTCGTCGAGGCGGCGGCCGCGCTGGCTCGCCACAGGGTCGTGGTCACGGCGCAGCGTGTGCTGCCGGTGGGCACGACCGCCGCGCGGGCGGTGGCGGTTGGCAAAGAGGCCGGAGCGCGGCAGCTGGTCACGGTCGATGCAGCCGAGCTTGGCGACGGCGCGGTCATCTACCTGCAAGCGGTCGAGGTTCCGAGCGGCCGTGCCTTGGGCTCGACCACGGCACCGATTGGCTCGGTCAGCGAGGTGGCCGCCGATCGGCATCGCGCCGTGCTCCGCGCCGCGCTGGTCCGGCTGCTCGAGCCGACGCGCTACCAAGGGACGCTGGCCCTGCATGTCGATACCGACGGTGCCGCCGTGGAGGTCGATGGCCGCGTAGTGGACGCTGCCGCGCCCGTCCTACTTCCCGTTGGTACACACGCGCTGCGCGTGACCCATCCGCGCTATCACGACTATCTCCGTTTCGTCGACATCGAGTTCGAGCGCAGCATCACGCTCGATGTGCCGCTGGCCGCTTATCCTTTGGCCGAGGGCGAGATGGCGGCCGAGTTGCAAAAGGCACCGGCCGTGAAAAAGCGCCGGCCGTGGTACGGCTCGCCCTGGCTGTGGGCCGGAGCGGCGGTGCTGGTGGCCGGCGCGACGTTGGGCATCGTCTACGGAGTGCGCGGTGGCCTGGAGTTCGATCGCGGGTTGATCTACCGCGCCCCGTCCGGTCCTTGACTCGGCGTTAGCGCAGCGACGAGAAAAGGCGGTTCAGCTTGCTGTTGGCCTGGCTGAATTTTCCGTCGCCATAATCCGCCGTCGCGCCCTGGAACAGTCCGTCCACCGACTTCCGCTGTTCGGTATCGAGCTTCTTGCCGTGCATCGCCGCGGACAGGCGCGCCATCTTGGCGCGGATGAAACCGCCATCGACTTTGATCTCCTCGACGGTGTTGAGCAGCTGATCGGCCTCGTACTTGCCGCGCGCGAAGTCGCCCTTCTTCATATCCTCGCGCGTTTCGTCGGCCAGCTTGGCGGCGCCCGCCGGCAGGTCTTGATTCGTCAGGCCGCGCTCGTCCATCAGCTTGAGCGCCTTTTTGTAGGTCGGCTCGACATCGTGCGCGCTGTACTTCAAGCCTTTGGGAAGCTCGAACTTGGGCATCGGTGCGACCGCCACCGCGCTGCAGCTCTCGCGCTCGCGCCGGATCTCTTTGGCCTCGCGCTCGGTGAGCGCCCGCTCGCGATCCGCGACCTCGGCCTCACGCTTGGCGATCTCTTTTTCACGTCCCGCCACGCCTTGCTCGCGGCGGGCTGCGCGTTCCAGCGGGTCGCCTGCCGCTGCTCCCCCGACCTGGCTGGTGATTCGCTGAACCAGCTCACCGCGCTGCCGCAACAGCTCGTCGAGCTTGCCGTTGATCTGCGACTCCTGCGACGCCAGATCGTCCTCGCGGACGAACAGCTTGCGCTCCTGATCGTCGAGGGCGGCCTGCCCCGGCGAGTTGTTGCCGAGCTGCTTCCGACGATCGACCAGGTCGGCGCGCTCGACGGCCAGCTTCTTCTGCTCACGCTGTAGGACGCCGCGCTGGCCGATCAGCTGCGACTCGTTCTCAGCGATGGTCTGGTCGGCCGCGGCGATTGGCGAGACGTCGACCGGCTTGGGCTTGGGACAGCCGCCGAGGGCGAGCGCTCCCAACGTCAACGCGAGCGGAAACCAAAACTGCCGCCTCATACGAGAACGGCCACGACGTGACCTGATTCGACGGTCTGCCCCTCGACGACCGGGATCTCTTTGACCACCCCGTCGCGCGTGCAGCGCAGCTCGTTTTCCATTTTCATCGCCTCGACGACCACGACCGGTGTGCCTGCTTTGACCTCGTCGCCCACTTTGACCAGCACCTTGACCACCTTGCCCGGCATCGGGCTGCGCAGCGATTGCGGGCCAGTCTGCGCCTTGGGCGTGCCCAGCGCGGCGACTTGACTGCGTGAATCGCCGAGCTTGGCCAAGAGCGACAATCGGACGCCGGTCGACGCGGTCACACCGACGGTCAAGTCGGGTGCGCTGCCGTCGACATCGATCTGTTGATGGGTGCCGCCGCCGTCGACGTGGAGCGAGTATGAAGCGTGTTTGGCGCCGGCCAAAACGCGGCGTGCATTCCAGATGCGCTCCTGCCCTGCAACTACGACGCGCCAGCGATCGTCGCCCAGCGCCTCGACCGTCACCGCCGACGTCGCTGGTACGTCGCCCCCCGCCATCGCAACCGAGTAGTGACGAATCATGACGATGGTAGGCGGAGCGCGTCGGAAGGCTTGGCCATGGTGTGGCTAGTAAAAACCCGCACCGACGGCCCGTCAACTCCTGCTAAAGTCGCGGCCCTGATGTCCCTCGCTGATCTCATCGCCGAACGACGCATCGTCGTTTGTGTCGGCTCGGGCGGAGTCGGCAAAACCACCGTCGCGGCGACGCTCGGGCTGGCCGGCGCAGGCGCCGGTCGGCGCACATTGGTCTTGACCATCGACCCAGCCAAGCGGCTGGCCAACGCGCTCGGCCTGGCGACGCTCAGCCACGAAGAGACGCAGGTTCCGCCGGAAAAGGTCGCCGAGGTTGCGGCGGCGCTCGGCCGCGCGCCCGGAAACACAGATCCGCCGCTCGGCACATTGACCGCCATGATGCTCGACCAAAAGCGCGCCTTCGACGAGATCGTCGAGCGCTACGCGCCGGATCCGGCGACCCGCGAGCGGATCTACAAAAATCGCATCTATCAGCAGATCTCGGCAACGCTGGCCGGCTCACACGAGTACGCGGCGATGGCCAAGCTGCAGGAGCTCGCCGCGTCGGGTCGCTACGATCTGCTCGTGCTCGACACGCCGCCAACCACCAATGCGCTCGACTTTCTCGACGCCCCGGAGCGGGTGGCCCAGGCCATCGATTCGCCGGCCATTCAATGGTTCGTCAAGCCGGCCTCGGGCGCCGGCCGCTTCTCGCTCAAGTCGCTGGGCCTCGGCGCAACGTTCGTGGTCGGTCGCCTGGCGCGCTTCGTCGGCGCCGAGTTTCTCGATGACGTCGCCGAATTCGTGGTCGAGTTCAACAGCATCCTGGGTGGTTTCCGGCAGCGCGCCGAGGAGACGTTTGCGCTCTTGCGCAATCCCGATGTCGCGTTCGTGATGGTGTCGTCGGCCGAGCCGCTGTCGGTCGACGAGGCCTTCTATTTTCACCAGCGCCTCGTCGAAGGGCGCATGCCGGTTGGCGCATTCGTAGTCAACCGGGTGCACCCGAAGGGCGTACCGCTGCCGTCGCGCGGCGAGCTGGTCGCGCGGCTGGAGGCGCGTCCGGAGCTGACCGGCTTTGCCGGCGACGACGTGGTGCAGTTCGCCGCCGACCTCGAGCGGACCGCCAAAGAGGGCGCCACGCTCGGCGCGCAAGATGCGCTGCAGCTCGCACGGCTGGACAAGATCGCCGCCGGCGCACCGGTCGTCGCGGTGCCCTTCTTCGACGGCGACGTCTACGACGTGGCCGGCCTGTCGCAGATGGCCAAAGCGCTGGTCGGCGTGGCCGCCGCTACCGCGCGCTGATCTTCCAGTCGCGCCACACGACCTCTGCGGTGTCCTCGGCGAGCTCGGCCTTGACTCCGGCGAGCAGCAACACGGCGGAGCCACGGCGCTCGACGCGCCACGCGTCTCCTGCGCGATCGACCTGCTGCACGACCGACGCTGGTGATGGCGACATCGTCGGTTTGCTCTTGGCCAGGTGGGCCACGACTTTGCCGCATGCGGCTTCCGCCTCTTTGGCGTCTGTCTCGGTATCCCAGGTCGACAAGATCACCACGGTTGGTTTGGCCTCCCCGACGGCGTAGGCGACCACGCGATCGCCGCCCCAGCCGGCCGCCGCGCGCTCGGCGTCGGCTTCGCTCATGGCGCTGCCGAACAAAACACGCCAGGTCAATTCGCCGAAGACGGTGCGCTGAATCTCGCTCCCGAGGGCGGCCAGGGGCGCCAACTTCGGCGTCGTGATCGCCACCGGTAGCTCGTGCGCGAGATATTTTTCCGGGTGGAAGATCTGCTCGGTCGACACGGGCGGCGAGCGCCACACGCGATCTACTGCGGCCCACTTGCCGCTGCGCCGAATCGCCGCCACGAACTGCAGCCCCGACATGTAGGGGAAAAGCAGCGCCTGCTGCACCATTTTCGGGGCGGCCGCGACCATGGGCGCCGCGCCCAGCCCGACCTGCATCATCTGACTCGACAGCTGTCCGACCAGCTCGCCGAGCTGATCGGTGGGCAGCCCCATCGACTGCGCTTGAAATTCGAGCATCGCCATGGTGCCGTCGCCCTCGACGAGGGCCTGACCCGCGGCCTGTCGATCGGCATCGTCCTTGAGCGGCTTGGTGAAACGCTTGAGGTCGAAGTGCTGGTCTTGCAGCGCGTGGGTGATCTCGTGCGCCATCGTCGGGCGCTGCAGCATCAGCGGCAGCCAGTCGGCGATGTACAGCTTGGCGGTCAGTGGATCGTAGAAGCCCGCGACCTGCTCCATCAACAGATCGAGCAGCAGCTTTTCGTAGTCGGTGTCCTCGGGCAAAAGACCGAGGCGCTTCCACATCCGCGTCTCGGCGGCGATCTCGGCCGGGGTGAACTCCTGGTCGAAGAGGTGCTTGATCTTGACGCCGATCTCCGCGCGGCTGAGGACGCCGCGTGCGATCGGGTGCTTGACCGGCAGGGCGCGCAGCGCCGCGACCTCGCGGATGATCTCGTCCGCTGCAGCGAGCAGCGCCGCCTTACTGGCTGGAGCATCGGGCGCCGGCGACGGAATCGCGCGCGCGACCGCGGGCGCCAAGAGACAAGCGAGACACACAAGCGAGGTCGTTCGAAACATGGCGCGCATCTTAGGGCGCACGCACAAATAAATCGATCGGAGAGCGTCGCGAAGGCGCCCGATGGCGACGCGAAGAGGAACGTGTCCGAGCGTGAACCGCGCGCCACAGCCTGTGAAGCGACGTTGACGAATGGGATCGAGGTCGCGCCGCGCGTCCGTCGGGCGGCGGTACGGATGTTGCGTTGCACACTGCCATGGTCAAATACGCGCTGCTCTCGGTCAGCCTCCTTCTCGGGGCGTGCCTCGAATATTTCCCGACGGCCAATATTCCGATGCACACGCGTGAACACTTGGCCATCGAATGGCGACCAAGCTATGCGGTGGCCCAGGCCGACGCGCAGCGCCTCGGTAAGCCGATGCTGGTGATTTTCGGCGCCGGCGAAAAAGATGGCGCGGTCTGCCTGGGGGCCGACTATCTCCGCTCCTCTGCGCTCGCCGATCAGCGCGTGATCGACGCCATCAATCGCGATCTGGTGCCGGTGTGGATCAATGTGCGCACGACACCCCTGCCACCGTTTCCCTTCTTGCAGGATGTGCTGGTCACCGCGACCGTCGACACCAACCGTCGCGTCATCGACAACTTCAGCCGCGGCTTCTTCTTTCGCAGCCTGATGGTCTCCGCCGACGGGCAAACACTGTTCAATCCGGGCGCCAAGACGGTCCGCGAGGCGACCAAGCAGCTGGTCTTCAACGGCTCATGGACCTTCGAAGCGAACGAGCCCGGCGAATATCTCAGCATGTTGCAGTGCGGGATGGAAAAATACGAAGCGCGTTTGGCTAGCCGGTAATCATCGGCCGCCTCGCCGAGCATGAACGCGGCGAACGGCTTGCCAGTCGAGCCCCCTTGCGATGAGCACCGGTTATCTACCGGCCGTTCTCACCGCCGAGATCTTTGGCGTAATGGAGGTCGCAACGGTAGTGCCCGGTGTTGCCCAGTGGGCCTGGCAGCCGCGCAAAGCCGTGGCGTTCGTACAGCGCGCGCGCCTGCGCCATCTTCGAAAGCGTCTCTAAATACATGCGCGAAAACCCGGCGCTCCGCGCGCGCTCCATGCACAGTCGCAAGAGCTCCTGGCCCAAGCCGAGCCCGCGCAGCTCCGGGAAGAAATGCATTTTGCGCAGCTCGCACGTACTTTCACCCCCGCCCAGGAGCGGAGCAAACCCGCCGCCCCCGACGACGCCCGCATCGTTCCCGCGGGCGACGACAACCCAGTAACCCGCGCGCGCGCCATCGGCCGCATACGCCGTGAACATGTCGTCGACCTCAGGATCGATGATGGCGAACCCGGGCCCCTGGGCGCCGAACTCCGGCATCACGGTGCGAATCAACTGGGCAACGGCACCGTTATCCTCGACCCGAATCGCCCTGATTTCGTAGTCGGCGCGTCTTGCCATGACCCACCCTTCGGCGCCACCTTTACCGCCTTTCGATCTCCCGATCCAGCCACTAGTTGAGCGTCGTCACCGGGCGGTGCTGCACATCGCTGGCGACGACAGAATTGCCGAAGCGCTCGAAGTTGACCAGCCACGCTGCCGCGTTCTTCACGTAGCGCGCGGTGCCGGCATCATCCCAGCTGATGTACAAGCGGGTGAAGCCGCCGTCGACAATGGCGCGCTTGCCGCCGCGGGCGCAGCGTCTGGTTGGGCTGAATGGTCGCGATCGTGACGCCCTCGTAGAGATGCTCGAGGCCGGTTGACAAGAGATGGTTGGGCAGGATGCCGGCGCGCGTGCCCTTTTGCTGCAGCCCGACCGTCTGTGCGCCAGGCACGTTACCCAGCATCTCGGCGCCGAACAGCGCCTGCGCGACGGCATTGGCGTCAGCGTAGTAGGGCTCGTTGTCAGTTCCGACGCGAGATGCGCGACCAGGCCGAAAATGCGCGGCTCGACAGCCTCAAGGCGCAGCTGACGCCGACGCAGTTTGTGCAGCTTCTCATGAGCCGTCGCGAGGTGGCGCGGCAGATGCGCCGGCAGCTACGGCAGTCGGAGTCGATGAAGGGTGGCCGCGGCTGGCAGCCCGAGGAGTAGCCGCTACGCACATGCTTGCGCGCGAACACGCACCACATTAGCTTACGCGCCCCCGTGTCCTCCTTCGACGCCACATCGGCGCAAGCCGGTCTCGACGAGCTTTTGGCGCAGCTCCGTTCGGGCGCGCCGCTGGTGCGCACGCACGGTGCCGAAGGGGCATTTTTGGCGCTCTGCCTGGCGCGACTCGCGCCACAGGTCGGACGCTTGGTGGTCGCCGTCACGGCGGACGAAACTGCCGCCGCGCAGCTGGCGCGCGATCTCCGCTTCTTCATGCCCGACGGACATCCGCATCTCGAGGGCACCGCGACCGTGCCCGACGATCCGCTGCGTCCGCCGCGCGTGCTCCACTTGCCTCACCTCGAGACCGCGCCCTGGGCCGACGTCGCTCCCGATCGACGCGCCATCCTGCGCCGCATGTCGACGCTGTTTCGCCTTTCGCTCGGCGCCGACAGTGGCCAGTCCGGCGAAGTCTTGGTGACCTCGGCCGGCTCGCTGGCGCGGCGGGTGATTCCGCGCGCGGCGTTTTCGGCGCTAGTCGATGTGCTGCAGGCGGGCGAGTCGATCGACCGCGATCGCACCATCGAAATTCTGGCGCGCGGCGGCTACGAGCGGCTGCCCGTGGTCGAGGACCCCGGGACGTTCGCGGTGCGCGGCGGCGTCGTCGACGTGTTCCCGCCGCTCTATCGCTTTCCGGTGCGTCTGGAGCTCGACGGCGAGCATGTCGAATCGATCCGACTGTTCGATCCCGAGACCCAACGAACGTTACGCGCGGTCGACGAGATCTACCTGCATCCGGTGCGCGAGACCGTGCTCACCGCCGGAAATCGCTTTCGTCAGCGGCTCAACGACGCCGGCGATCTGGCGGCGCATCCGTCGTCCAAGACGCGCAGCTTGGTGGAGCAGATCGAGCGCGGCGAAAACTTCTTCGGCATCGAGTCGCTGACGCCCGCCTTTCACGCCCAGCTCGGCAGCATCGCCGAATACCTGCCGACCAATGCGCTGTTCGTCATCGTCGAGCACGACGCCTGTGTAGAGGCGGTGCACAGCGAGTGGAGCGAGGGGGAGGAATCCTACGCGTCACGCCTCGACGAGCACCGCCTGGCGTTTCCACCAGCCGATTTTTTCCTCAGCCCCAAAGAGTGGCAGGCGCTGATCGAGCGCGGCCCGCGCATCGAGCAAGAGGCGCTCGAGATCTCGGACGAGCACGAGGTCGCGCCGGTTCCCAAGGTGCGATTTGCCGTCGAACAGCACGGCGGCTTGGCAGTAGCTCTACAGCGCGCCCGCTCCGAGAAGCACGAAGAGCTGCTGCGGCCGCTGGTCCAGCTCCTGGAGAAATTTCGCGACGAGGGCACGCGCGTCGCTGTCGCGGTGGCCAACCTGCAGCACGCCGAGCGGCTCGACTCTTTGTTGCGCGGCTATCGCGTCAACAGCCGCATGCATCGCGTGTTGCCACCGTCGCTCGGCCTGTTCGGCGGCAAGGTGCAGCCACCGCCGGCGACCGACGGTGCGCGCCTCGAGGTCGACGTGATCATGGGCCAGATGGGACACGGCTTTGCCCTGCCGCTCGATCACGTGGCGCTGATCGCCGAGTCGGAGATCTTCGGCGACAAAGCGGTGCGGCAAAAGTCCAAGCCGCGCCGCGCCGGCCTGCCGCAAGACGGCCTCAAGCACCTCGAGCCAGGCGGCTTCGTCGTGCACAAGCTGCACGGCGTCGGCCTGTACAAGGGGCTGACCAAGCTGCCGCTGCGCGCCTCGTCGTCGATCAACCGCGAGCGCCAAGTGGCGGTCGATTTTTTGCATCTCGAGTATGAGGGCGGCGCGCTCTATCTGCCGGTGTGGCGCATCAACGAGGTGCAGGCCTACGCCGGCGCCGAGGGTTTGCAGCCGAAGATCGATCGCCTCGGCGGGCTGACCTGGGAAAAGACGCGCAGCAAGGTCAGTAAAGAGGTGCGCCAGCTGGCCGAGGAGTTACTTCAGCTGTACGCGCAGCGAAAGAGCCTGGCCGGCCATTCGTTCGTGCTGCCGGCGTCGGGCGAGACGCTGTTTCGCGAGTTCGAGGCCACCTTTCCGTTCGATGAAACGCCGGATCAGCAGCGCGCCATCGACGAGGTGTTGGGCGATCTCGATCAGCCGCGGCCGATGGACCGGTTGGTGTGCGGCGACGTCGGCTATGGCAAGACCGAGGTCGCGGTGCGCGCCGCGCTCAAGGTCGTCCTCGGCGGCAAGCAGGTCGCGGTGCTGGCTCCGACCACCGTGCTCGTCGAGCAGCACGCGCTGACGTTCGCGGCGCGCTACGCGCAGCTACCGGTCAAGGTCGCGTCTTTGTCGCGCTTCAAATCCAAAGAGGAGCAGACCGTAGTGGTGCGCGGCATGAGCGTAGGCATGATCGATGTGGTGGTGGGCACGCACCGATTGCTCTCGGCCGACGTGCGCTGGAAAGATCTCGGCCTCATCATCGTCGACGAAGAGCAGCGCTTCGGCGTCTCTCACAAAGAGAAGCTCAAAAAGATGCGCACTCAGGTCGATGTGTTGACCATGAGCGCGACGCCGATTCCCCGCACGCTGCACATGGCGCTGATGGGGCTGCGCGAAATTTCGATCATCACCACGCCGCCGGCCGACCGCCTGGCGATTCGCACGCTGGTGTCGCGCTATTCGGCGGCGCTTCTCGAAGAGGGCGTGCGGCGCGAGCTCAACCGCGGCGGCCAGGTCTTCTTCGTGCACAACCGCATCGAGGATCTGTACGAGTGGGAGCGTACGCTCAAAGAGGTACTGCCCGACGTGCGCATCCTGGTCGGCCACGGCCAGATGAAGGGCGACGAACTGGAGAAGGTGATGGTCCAGTTCGTCGACGGCAAGGCCGACCTGCTTTTGTGCACGACGATCATCGAGAGCGGCCCCGACAGCCCGCGCGCCAACACGAGGTTCATCACCCGCGCCGACCGCGTCGGCCTGGCGCAGCTTTATCAGATTCGCGGACGCATC